>CAMYMY010000061.1 GCA_947259625.1 uncultured Kiloniellales bacterium
CCGAGCGGCCGCCGCGCCTCGACCGGAGTCCGCTGCCGCCCGACGTGCCGATGCCCGGTATGGCGCCGCCCCCGCCGCCACCGCCCAGAGACGCCGTGACCTTCGACTTCTCGAGCGTGATGGACGAGATCGAGGAGGGCCTGGAGGGCTTTCTCGAGCCCGATGCAAACGGGGTTCATTCCGGCGGCTACTATAACCACTCGATCTATTTCGACTCGCCGGACTATCGTTACTACCGCGAGAAGCGCGAAGGCGACCTGGTGCGGCTCAAGCCGCGCCTGCGGGCCTATCGGACCTATCGCGGCGAGACACCCAGATCGGTCTATCTGGAGCTCAAGGGCCGCTATGGCCAGATCGTCGCCAAGCGGCGCGCGCCGGTCGACCGCGGGTTGGCCGAGCGAATGCTGTGCAACGGGCCGCTCAATCTTTCTGGTTCGGAGACCGAATCCGCCGCCATGGGTGAGTTTCTCTACCTTGCCCACCGCTTCCACCTGGCGCCCTGCGTCTCCGTGTTCTATCACCGCGCGGCTTACTTCGGTGCGTTCTATCCCGATGTCCGGATGACCTTCGACCGGGTCGTCCAGTGCAGCCGGGCTACGTCGCTCGACGATACGGGCGATGCCTTTATCTACGCCATCCCTGCAAACTGGCTGGTCATCGAGCTCAAGTACAACGACAAGGTACCAGGGCTGCTGCTGCGGCGATTCCGCAGCCTGGGGCTGCAGCGGGCCACCTTTTCCAAGTTCGCGGCGTCCCTGGACCGGACCCACGACGCCGTGTTCGCGCCGTGCTTCGTCCAGGCATGAAGCGCAAGACCGACTGGCGGACTTCCCAATGGCACCACGGTAACCAGCAAGGATTGGCCGAGGCCTGGTCCCGGCGGTGATCGATGGATATGCCCAAACTACAGCTTGGAGGCTGTCGTTTGGGCCTGAAGAAGCATCGCGCAGCTTTCGGGTGGCTCAAATTGGGCTTCCGGAGGTATGGTGCGGGCGGTGGGACTCGAACCCACACGAGCCGAAGCTCAAGGGATTTTAAGTCCCTTGCGTCTACCAGTTCCGCCACGCCCGCAGGGGCCGGGATCTTCAGCCTCCCCGTCCTTTTGCCCCAGGCGCCGCGCGGGCGCAACCGCGCGCGTGCGGCCGGGACTCAGGTGAGCTCGGGATCGGTCAGCACCTCGACCATCACGTCCGAGGTCGTGACTTCGCATCGGCCGCTGCCTCGACCAGGACGTAGACCCCGTCCTTGCGGACCTCGATCGGGAAGCTCTCGACGTCGGCCCCGTGGGTGCCCCGTCCGTCCTGCGGGCGGAAGCCCCGACCGTGCCGGGGACAGCGCAAATAGCCGTCTTGGTCGATCGTGCCCTCGCCGAGCGGCCCGCCCTGGTGCGGGCAGTCGTTGGCGAGCGCGAAATAGCCGCCATCGACGCGCAGCAGCGCCAGGTTCCGGCCTCCCGCGGCGGCGATCCTGGGCTGCCGCTCGCCCAGCTCGCCGCGCTCGGCGACCTTGTGCCACTCGGCATTCTCCGGCGCCGCCTCGGCGCCCTGCCGACCGCTCAGGGTCTTGTGTGTGCCGTCGCAGAACGGCCGCTTGGCCGACTGCCGGCAGCCGCAAATGAAGAGCGTCTGGTCCTGGTCGAAGGCGATCACCTCGGGCCTGACGTCGGTCGCCTTGTGCGAGCCGTCGCAGAACGGGCCATTCCCGGACAGCCCGCACATGCAGAACGCCTTCTTGTCGCCGGCGCACACCTCGATCTGGAAGGGGAAATCCCGCCATCCGCTACTCATCTGCGGTCTCCGTTCCGGCCCGTCACTCGGCCTTGAAACCGGCATGCCAGTGGCTGCCGTCGCAGAACGGCTTGTTCTTGGAAGCGCCGCAGCGGCACAGGGTGTAATGCGCGTGCGAGGCGCCCTCGCCCCAGGCCTGACCGGCCAGCTCGACGCCGTTGACCCGGTAGGGGCCGTCCTTGGTGACGCCGATTGCCGGGGCCTGATCCTGGTCGCGGACCTCGGTCCCGTCCACGGTGTAGCCGAGCGCGCCGGACGGGCACCGCCTGATCGTCTCGATGACCGCCTCGAGGGCAGCGCCGTCGGGGTCGATCCAGGGTTCCTGGTTCATGCGCCAGACCGCGGCCAGGCCGTCGGTGCAGGCCCCGGCGTGGGCGCAGAGGCCCCGGTTGTCGTGGATCGTGATCCGCGCGCCGGCATAGCTGTCGCGCCGGTCGGGCATGCGGTCGGGCAGTTTGTCGCCGGTAAAGCCGATCCTCGCGTGGGTCCCGTCGCAGAACGGCTTGTTGGCCGAGCCGCCGCAGCGGCACAGTGCGATCCTGTCCTTGACCGGGATCGCCGCGCCGTCCGAGCCAGTCAGGCTCTCCAGGCCCGCTACGATGTAGGGCCCGTTCTCGGCGCAGATGATCTCGGGTCCGTCCTTGCCCTGGTCAGTCGCCATCAATCTTCCCCTGGTTCGGATCGTCTCTGCCCGATCGGACTCGACGATCAGCTGCAAGACAGGTTCAACAATAGGCGGAACCGAGAATGATTCGCATCAGAATTATGCCAGGCTCGCGGTGCTTGGCTTGCCGAAGGGAGGAGTCCTTGTCGGGGATTGGGGCGATGGTACCGACGGAAGCGGGGAGACCGTCATGGGCGAGCACTTGAAGGACCGGGTCTCGCTGGTCGCGCGCTGCCTGGAGCTCTGCGGCCGAATCGACGCACTCGACAACAACGTCAGCATCGTCGAACCCCTGAAGGACGTCTATGCCGGCGGCGACGTGGAGAAGATGCTCGAGGCGCGCGCCGCCCAGTGCCGCATGGGCCGCGCGGGCGAGGCCTGGATTGGAGCCTATGCCGGTTCCTCCTCGCCTCCGACGAGGCCAGGTACATCACCGGCGCCGAACTCGTCGTCGACGGCGGAATCACGGCCAAGGTGTCGTGAGAGCCGCGGGAGCGCGGGGCTACAGGATCGTGATCCGGCCTTCCATGCCGAAGGTGTCGTGCAGCAGGACCGAGCACTCGAGCGCAAAGGTGCCGCGCTTGACGGGCACGAAATAGAGCTGCTTTTCAGCGCCCGGCGCGAGCTCGATGGACTCGAGGGCCGGGTTCGCAATGGTGCCCGAGGCGGAGACCAGCTTCTGCACGGCGATCGCCTTGAAGAACCCCTCGGAGACGAAGGTATGAGTGTTCTTACCGGTGTTGCGCAGGATCAACCGGTAGGCGCGGCGCACCTGAAAGATCGGATCGGCCGGCGCGAACTTGTACTCGGACAGTACGACGGTGACGTCACGGGTCTTCGACCAGTCGGCCGCCGCAACGAGTCCGGCGGCATCCTGCACGTAGTCGGGGCCGGGCTGGTCGCGGACGATGTCTCCCGTTCCCGTCGCGCATCCCGCCAGCGCGCCGAGCAGCGCGATAGCGATGATCCTGTGGGCCTTGTCCCTCATGGCTGTCTCCTTTCGCAGCCTGTTCGGAAGTCGGCAGCATACACGAGTGCCGCCCGGGCCGCCTTCATTTTGATTGGGGTCGGCGAGCGTCAGGTGCCGCCGCGCGCCCGGGCGCGGAAGAAGGTCGGGGCCAGCACCACGATGAGGAAGACGCGCAGCAGGTGGTGGGTCGCGACGAAGGCGGCGTCGAGCGAGAGCGCGAGCGCGATCAGGCTCATCTCGGCCAGACCGCCCGGCGCGTAGGCCAGCACCAGCGCCGGCACCGGCAGGCCGGTCGCGCCGTTCATAGCCAGCGCGAAGCCGACGGCCACGGCGACCAGGATGAAGGTGCTGCCGCCGGCCAGCACCACGGTGCGTCCGATCAGGGCGAGCGCCACGCCGGCGAAGCGGCAGCCGACTGCCGAGCCCACGACCACCTGGGCGGCGGCGACCAGCTCGATCGGCGGCCTGGCCGTGGTCCAGCCGGCGAGGTGCACGCCGGCGCTGAGCACCATGGGGCCGACCACAGCGGCGGCCGGCAGCCGGAGCGCCCGCGCGCCGAGGAAGCCGGCCAGACCGCAGGCGGCGAGGACCGCCAGGTCGCCGGCCGGGATGTCGCCCAGGCCCGGCCCCGCCGCCGGCCGGGCCGCCGGCTCGTAGCCGGCCAGAAGCTGGAAAGCGAAGGGCAGGCTCAGCACCACCAGCAGGAGGCGCGAAGAGTGCACCAGCGAGATCACCCGGGCGTCACCGCCCAGCGCGCCGCCGACCAGGATCATCTCGGACAGCCCGCCGGGCATGGCCGAGAAGAAGGCCGTCGGCCGATCGTAGCCGGCGACCCGCCGGAAGTAGAGCATGCTGGCGCCGCCTGCCACCGCCGTATAGGCGATCAATGCGGACAGGCTGGCCGCCCAGTCGGCCAGATGCTCCAGGATCGCCGGCGAGAAGCCGCTGCCCAGCATGACGCCGAGCAGCGCGATCATGACGCTGCGCAGCCCCGGAGGCAGCGCGATCGGTGCACCGGCCATGGCGGCGGCCGTGGTCGCGGCCAGGGCGCCGATCATCCACGGCAGCGGCAGGCCGAGCCAGGTGGCCCCCGCGCCGCCCGCCGTGCCGATGGCGAGCGCGAGCAGCAATTTGAAAAGTTGCCGGATAGGGAAACGGGTCATGAGCGCGGCTCAGAGCACCCCGAGGCGCCCGAGGTCCTCGCGCAGCGCCGCGGCGGAGGTAAAGCGAAGGGCCTCGAGCCCGATCGATCGGGCCGCCGTCACGTTGGCCTGGACGTCGTCGATGAAAATCGCCTCCGCAGGATCGATCGAATAGCGTTGGAGCAGGAGGTGGAAGATCGCAGGGCTCGGCTTCCTGACCCCTTCCTGTCCGGAGATCACGAGACCGCGGAACCAGCCGAGGAAGTCGAAGCGCTCGCGGGCATGCGGGAAGGTCTCGGCGGACCAGTTGGAGAGCGCGTAGAGCGGCTGGCCGCGGGCGTTCAACTCGGCCAGGATCGCGACCGTGTCGCCCAGGGCGCCCGCCAGCATCTCCGGCCAGCGCGCGTGGTAGGCCTCGATCATCTCCCGGTGCTCGGGATGCCGCGCGGTCAGCTCCGCGATGCCCGCGGCGAAGGACCGGCCTTCGTCCTGCCGCTGGTTCCATTCCGGGGAACAGATCTCGGCCAGAAACGTTTCCATCGCGGCCTCGTCCCCGAACAGCTTGCGATAGAGATGGCGCGGGTCCCAGTCGATCAGGACGCCGCCCAGGTCGAAGATCACCGGACGGGTCATGATACCAATGGTCATAGATAAGGACTCATTTCATGGGAGCGGATCGGGTCGCCCGGGTAGGCGCGGTGCGCAGCGCGATGCGCGCATCGGGCAAGCGCCGCAACGCCCCCGGCGCCCCGATCGTTGCGCGCCGCTGGTTGTACGCGCACAACGGCGCAGCGCGCGCCTTGCTGGCGGCCAAAATCGCCTCGGTGAAATGCGTCATTATCTATGACCATTGGTATGAGTCCGTCGCGACCCGGTCGAGCAGCCGGTCCATGAAGCGCTCGCAGAGCGCCAGCTGCTCGAGGCTGACGTACTCGTCGGGCTTGTGCGCCTGCTCGATCGAGCCGGGGCCGCAGACCACGGAGGGAATGCCGCTCTCGTGGAACAGCCCGGCCTCGGTGCCGAAGGCGACCTTGCCGGTGACGTTGCCGCCGCTGAGCGCCTTGGCCAGCGACACCACCTCGGCGTCGATCGGCGTTTCAAGGCCGGGGAAGCAGGCCATCTGCTCCCAGGCGAAGCCGGTCTCGGGATTGATCGCCTTCATGGCCGGCTCGACCTCGCCGTGGGCGTAGGCCTGGACCTCGGCCAGAAGGGCCAGCGGGTCGTCCTCCGGCAGATTGCGGAACTCGAACTCGAAGGCACAGGCGCCCGGCACGATGTTGAGCTGCGTGCCGCCCTGGATCAAGCCGGTGTGCACCGTGGTATGGGGGATGTCGTAGGCCTCGTCGAAGGGGCCGTCCGCGGCCTTGCGCCCGGCCATTTCGGACAGACGGGCGATCACCCTGGCCGCCGCGTCGATCGCGTTGACCCCCTTGGGCGCGAGCGAGGAATGCGCCTCCAGCCCGCGCACCCGGCAGCGCATGGAGAACTTGCCCTTGTGCGCGGTGATCACCTTCATGTCGGTCGGCTCGCCGATGATGCAGGCCGCCGGCTTGACCGGCTGGCGGGCCAGGAAGTCCAACAGCCCGTGCACGCCGACGCAGCCGACCTCCTCGTCGTAGGACAGGCAGAGGTGGATCGGCGTCTCCAGGCCGCGCGCCAGGAAACGCGGCACGAAGGCGAGCGCCACGGCGATGAAGCCTTTCATGTCGCAGCTGCCCCGGCCGTAGAGGCGACCGTTCCTCTCGACCGCCGTCCAGGGATCGCTAGACCAGTCCTGGCCGTCGACCGGCACCACGTCGGTGTGGCCGGAGAGCGCAATGCCCGGCCGGTCCGTGGGCCCCAGCGTGGCGTAGAGGTTGGCCTTGCGGCCTTCGGCATCGTGCGTGAGGTGGCAGCCGACACCGTGCGTCGCGAGGTAGTCCCGGACGCCGTGGATCAGCTCCAGGTTCGAGTTGCGGCTGGTCGTGTCGAAGGCGATCAACCGCTCGAGCATGGCGCGGGTCTCGGGGGTGATCCGGGCGGTCTCGGACACGGCTGCTCTCCGGCTGGGGGTCGAATCGGCGGGCGCTCAGCATGGCAGAGCCAGGACCGCCGCGCCAGCGCGCGTCGCCGTCAGTTCTCGGGCGGTACGTCGTCCGGCCGCGCCGGCGATCCTTCTTCCAGCAGCCACTCGCGGAACAGGCGGACCTTGGGCTGATCGGCGGCTTCCGGCAGAGAGACCACGGAGTAGACGAAGGTCGACGGCATGCTCGGACCGAAGGGCCGCACCAGATGACCGGCCGCGATGTCGTCGCCGGCGAGCGACTGGCGGCCCAACGCGACACCCTGGCCGGTAATGGCGGCTTCGATCACCCAGCTGGCATGGCTGAACCCGGGCCCGCGCCCGGCATCGATGCCCTCGACCTCCGCGATCTTGAGCCAAAATCGCCAATCCGGATCGTCCTCGGTGCCCGCCACCTGGTCGTGGAGCAGCGTGTGAAATTTCAGATCCTCGGGCCGGCGCAGGGGATGCGGTCCCTCCAGCAGCCGGGGGCTGCACACCGGGAAGATCTCGTCCCGCATCAGGAGGTCGACGCGCAGGCCGGGATAGCGCCCCTGGCCATAGCGGATCCCGATGTCGACATCGTCGCGCGCGAAGTCGACCAGCTTGTCGCTGGCCGAAACGAGCACGTCGATCTCGGGATGCCGCTCGCGGAAGCCGAACAGGCGGGGCAGGAGCCACTTGGCGCCGAAGCTGGGCAGCACGCTGACCTTGAGCGGCCCGGTCCGCTCCGCCGCGCGCAGCCGGTCCGTCGCCGCCGCGATGCCGTCCAGCGCCTCGCGCAGCGGCGGCAGATAGGCCTGGCCGGCATCGGTCAGCATGAGCCGCCTGTTGAAGCGCCGAAACAGCTGGACGTCCAGCGCCGCCTCCAGGGACTTGATCTGGTGGCTGACCGCGGCCTGGGTCACGAAGAGCTCTTCGGCCGCCTTGGTGAAGGACAGGTGACGGGCCGCGGCCTCGAAGGCGCGGAGCGCGTTGAGCGGTGGCAGACGACGGGCCATAGCATAGCTTTCAAATTAGAAATACTTATTCGAAACATGAGATAACATCGTTTGTCGGCTTGGCCAAGAGGCAATATCTTCTTGGCAAGGAAAGATTCCTGATTCGTAGCCGCTCTCACCTATTTTAGGGAAAACCGCGCAAGATTCGGAGTTAGCTGTCCAGCGGGATGCGATACCCTCGGGTCGGAAGACGAAACGGAACAAGCGCAAGATTCGGATAAGGAGAATTATTATGTCGAATGCACAATGCGAGACCTTCGGAACCTCGGTTGCCGCCCACCGGGGGCCGCGGGGCGGACTCCTGGGCACCCTTCTCCGCGCGGCGGGCGCGGCGGTCGAGACGTTCTACGCCTGGCAGGAGCGGGCGGCCCAGCGCGCCCACCTGGCGGCGCTAGAGGATCATATCCTGAAAGACATCGGGATCGGCCGCGCCGAGGCCGACCGCGAGGCCGCCAAGCCGTTCTGGCGGCCCTGACCCAAGAAAGGGGTCTGACGCCATTTTCTCAGGCCCCTTTTCCTCAGGGCAGGAACTGTTCCCGGATGATGCGTTTTTGCAGGTTGTGCTCCGGATCGAATAGCAGGTGCAGGGACACCCCGGTGTCCTCGTGCACCTCGATCCGGGCCACGTTGCGCACCTCGGTGAAGTCCGCGGTGGCGCTGACCGGCCGCTTGTCCGGGTCGAGGATCTCGAAGGCGACCCGCGCCGTGTTGGGCAGCAACGCGCCGCGCCAGCGCCGCGGCCGGAACGCGCTGATCGGGGTGAGCGCGAGCAGCGGCGCGCCCATCGGCAGGATCGGGCCATAGGCCGAGACGTTGTAGGCCGTGCTGCCGGCCGGCGTGGCCACCATGACGCCGTCGCAGACCAGCTGCTCCATGCGCACCTCGCCGTCGATGGCGATGCGTATGTGGGCCGCCTGGCGGCGCAGGCGCAGGAGCGAGACCTCGTTGATGGCGAGCGCGTCGGTATGCGTGCCGTCCACCGACCAGGCCGCCATGCGCAGGGGATGCAAGGTGACCCGCTCGGCCCGGGCCAGGCGCTCGGGCAGGTTTTCCTCGTCGAAGCTGTTCATGAGGAAGCCGACGGTGCCCCGGTTCACGCCGTAGATCGGCGTGCCGCGGGGTATCGAGGCATGGAGGGTCTCGAGCATCAGGCCGTCGCCGCCGAGGGCGACGATCACGTCGGCCTGCTCCGGCGCTACGGTCGCATAGCGCGCCTCGAGGCGTTGCAACGCCGTTTGCGCCTCTTCCGTGTCGGAGGCGACCAGGGCGAAGGTCGGCTGTTTCATGGCCCCGTTGCGGCTTGATTCCGGTGCGAATCCACGTCTGCCCCGCGCCCGCGCGGCCAGGGCCGGGTGGAGTATAGCGCCTGGCCCGCCGGACACCAGCCTCCTGCGCGAAGGTCCGCCGCGCTTGCCAATGGCGGTGCCGTTACGCACTCTGGTGGCGTGATCATGGAAAGGGGAAGCGACGATGGAAGGGCTGGGCAAAATGCGCTCGTTGGTTCTGCTGGGCCTGCTGGCAGTGCTGCCGCCGGCGGCGCGGGGCGAAGAGCCGAACGAAGACAGGTACGTCGGTTACTACTACCCCGCCCCGGACAGCCGCGAGGTCTATCGGGCGCGCTCCGAAACCATACCCGAGGCGAGCCGGCCGGTCCGGGTGGGTTTCGTGACAGGGGTGGCGGCAAAGAGGGCCCAGCGCCCCTATGCGCCGCCCTACGTATTCTTCGCCAAGGGTGAGGAGGCCGAGAAGCTGATCATCGTGGCGCTGCAGGACGGCCCGATCGACACCCTGTACCGGGCCCGCGCGGTGCTCGCCGAGTTGACGGCCATGGCCCGGACGTTGCCGGTTTTCGCCGAGTTCGGCGGGCGGGACCGCTTCACCTTTTTCGACCTGGCGAAGATACTGGGGTTCAAGCGGATCACGATCACCGACGGGCGCGACTTCGCGCATCAGGTCATCATCGAGTAGTTTTTCGCAGTGTAGTGCCAAAGGTGTAAGGGCCGGAGCATGTCGATCGGATCGGAGGATGGGAAAACCCAGGCGGCGCCGCAATTTCCCCCCGGCGTAGCCTATATAGACGGCCGGTTCCGCCCGATCTCGGAGGCCAGGATCTCGGTGCTGGACTGGGGGTTTCTGCGCTCGGACGCCACCTACGACGTGGTGCATGTCTGGCAGCGCCGCTTCTTCCGCCTGGACGCGCATCTCGATCGCTTCCTCGCCTCGGTGGCCAAGCTTCGGCTCGCCCTGCCGTTCGACCGGGCAACCCTGGCCGAGACGTTGAAGGAGTGCGTGCGCCGCTCGGGCCTGGACGACGCCTACGTCGAGATGATCTGCACCCGCGGCTTCTCGCCCGATTTCAGCCGCGACCCGCGCGCCGCGGTCAACCGCTTCATCGCCTTCGCGATCCCCTTCGGCTGGATCGCCGACGCGGAGCAGCGCCGGCGCGGCCTGGATCTGGCGATCGCCGAGGTGCGCCGCATCCCGCCTCAGTCCGTGGACCCGCGGGTCAAGAACTACCACTGGCTCGACCTCGTGACCGGCCTGTTCGAGGCCTACGACCGCGGCGCCGAGAACGTGCTGCTGTGCGACCTCGAGGGCAACATCACGGAAGGGGCCGGCTTCAACCTCTTCACGGTGTCTGCGGGCCGGGTGACCACGCCGTCCAGCGGCGTCCTGGAAGGCATCACCCGGGCCACGGTCCTCGAACTCTGCGCCGAGCTGGGCATGCGGGCCGAAACCGGCACGGTGAGCGCCGAGGCTCTGACGGCGGCCGACGAGGTCTTCGTCACATCGACAGCCGGCGGCATCATGCCGGTCGCCCGGATAGACGGCGCGGCGATAGGGGATGGCGCGCCGGGACGCCTGACCGGCAAGCTCACCGAGCTTTACTGGGCGAAACACGAAGATCCCGCCTGGACCACGCCGATCGATTGATCGCGGGCTCGGGAAAGACGTGTGCCCGGTCCAAGTCTGGAATCCGGGCACAGCCTTTCGCTCGGGTCGGTCACCCGTTGAACGCGCCCGCGGCCCGTCGGACGGGGCGCGGCGCCAAATGAAACCCGGCTTAGGCGGACTTGAGCGCCGTGACCTTGGTTTCCTGGCTGCCTTTCTCGGTGTCCAGGCGACCGACAAAGCCCTCGAAGGAGGCGCCCCGCTCGAGCTCGAGGCTTTCCTGGTAGATATCGCCCTTGACCTTTGCCGTGCTGGTCAGGATCACCTTCTTCGCCCGGATTTCGCCGGTGAACGATCCGCAGACGCGTACCGTCTCGGCCTTGACCTTGCTGTTGATGACCGGCTCGGCGCCCAAGGTGAGCGTCCGGCAGGTGATGTCGCCGTCGACCCTGCCGTCGATCTGAAGGTCGCCGGTGCAGACCAGGTCGCCCTTGATCGTGAGGTCGGAACTTATGATCGACTGCTGCGGGGGCTGTTTCCTTGAAGTATCCACTTTCTCGCTCTCTTCCGATTCTGTTGCCGGGGCCGTGCTCTTGCTCGTCTGAAACATCATACTCGCGCAACTCCTCTAAGGGGTTCGGATCAGTGTTCGGAACAGCCCTTCCCTCACGTCCGAACGCACAGTATGCCACCACGTTAGGGATAGGCGCTGTGCGTTTCCTGTGTCAACAGGCCTTGTGCGAACGTGGTAGTCCCTCCGGCATAGCGCACCGCTCCCCGCTATTCCCGCGGCATATAGCGAAAATGGCCGGTAATCGGATGGTCGAACAGCATGTCTTCCAGCTTCGGCCCCCCGCCGATATTGTGGGCAATCAACGGCCGATTACCGTCGTGCGATCGACGGTCCGTCACGATGCCGATATGCGGCAGCCGGCCGCCCAGGCGCCAGGTGACGAGGTCGCCCGGCCGGTAGTCTCCGGGAGTCCGGGTGGCCCGCAGTGTCTGGCCGTGGCGCGTGAAGAAGGTCTCCAGATTGGGCACGCGCCGGTGGTCGATGCTGGGGTCGGGGCGGCTCAGCCCCCAGATCGCCGGATAGCTGTGGAAGGCGCGCGTCATGTCCTCGTGCACCCGCTGCTGCAGGTCGATGCCGAGCCCCGCCCGGTAGGCGCGGATCACCACGTCGGAGCACACGCCGCGGTCGGCGGGGACGTCGCCGCCCGGATAGCCGAGGCGCCGGTAGGCGCCGTCATAGGTCACGGAATGCCGGGTGCGTTCGACGGCGGCGGCAACGAGCCGCGTCTCCATCGAGACATGGCTTGCGGCTTCCACACGAGGCGGAGCCGCGAGGACCAGCAGCGCGGCCAGAACGCCGGCAGCAACCCTTGAGCACATGCGGCCATCCTCTCCCTGGCGTTTGTCTTGGCTATCTGGCCCGGAGAGTCTGGCGAAACAAAGGCGACGTGCGGCCGTAGCCGGGAGCGCGCTAGAACAGGCCGTGGGAGGTCCGGCCGCGCTTTTCGAAGTATTGCTGGTGATAGTCCTCGGCGCGCCAGAATGTCGCGGCCGGTACGATTTCGGTCACGATCGGGTTCCGGAACCGGCCTGCGGCCACCTGCCGCTCCGTGGAGGCGCGGGCCGCGGCCTCCTGCCCGGGACCATGGAAGAAGATCGCCGAGCGGTACTGGCTGCCGATGTCCGGCCCCTGGCGGTTCAGGGTCGTGGGATCGTGGATCTCCCAGAACAGCTCGAGCAGCCGGTCGTAGCTCACCTTCGCCGGATCGAACTCGAGCTGCACCACCTCGGCATGGCCGGTTTGCCCCGAGCAGACGTCCTCGTAGGTCGGGCTCTCGAATTCGCCGCCCGAATAGCCCACCGCGGTCGAGACCACGCCGTCGACCCGGCGGAAGGCCGCCTCGATGCCCCAGAAGCATCCGGCCGCGAACGTCGCTTTTTCCGTCATGGCGCGGGCGTTCCGGTCAGCCGCCGGTCACGCTCATATGGCGCGACATCGACGGCCGTCTGCGGCGCCGGTCGATGACGAAATCGTGGCCCTTGGGCTTGCGCGCGATGGCGTCACCGATCGCGGCGTCCACCAGGGCGTCGTCGTCGCTCATCCTGAGCGGCGCGCGCAGGTCGGCGGCGTCCTCCTGACCCAGGCACATGTAGAGCGTGCCGGTACAGGTCAGCCGCACCCGGTTGCAGCTTTCGCAGAAGTTATGGGTCATCGGCGTGATGAAGCCGATGCGCTGGCCGGTCTCGCGCACATCGACGTAGCGGGCCGGCCCGCCGGTCCGGTGCCCGCTTTCCTCGAGCGTCCAGCGCTCGGCCAGGCGCGCGCGCACCATGGAGAGCGGCAGGTACTGGTCGAGCCGGTCTTCGCCGCCGATGTCGCCCATCGGCATGACCTCGATGAAGGTGAGGTCGAAGCCCTCCTCGCCGCACCAGGTCGCCAGGCGCTCGATCTCGTCGTCGTTGACGCCGCGCAGGGCCACGGTGTTGATCTTGACCCCGAGGCCCGCGGCCTTGGCCGCGTCGAGGCCGCCCATGACCTGGTCGAACCGCCCCCAGCGGGTGATCGCCGCGAACTTGTGCGGGTCCAAGGTGTCGAGCGAGACGTTGACCCGCTTGACGCCCAGACCGGCCAGCTCCTCCGCGTAGCGTGCGAGCTGGCTGCCGTTGGTGGTCAGAGTCAGCTCGTCCAGCGCGCCGCTCTTCAGGTGGCGCGACAGGCCGCGGAACAGGCTCATGATGTTGCGCCGGACCAGGGGCTCGCCGCCGGTCATGCGCAGCTTCCGGACGCCCTGGCGCACGAACGCGCTGCACAGGCGGTCGAGCTCCTCCAGGCTGAGGATATCGGCCTTGGGCAGGAAGGTCATGTCTTCCGACATGCAGTAGACGCAGCGGAAGTCGCAGCGGTCCGTCACGGACACCCTGAGATAGGTGATCGCCCGTCCATAGGGATCGATCATCGCCGCCATACGCCCCCTCCAGTCTCTATTCTTATGTTGCCAAATTCTTTTATCAGATACGCAGTCTAAGGGCAAATCCCAGCGATTTCGCCCCTAAGATTCCTGTGGCGACCCGGTGGCGATCCGAGCGCCCGTTGGCAAGCCCGGCGCCGGGGTCTAGCCTTGGCGCCATGGATCAGCATCCTCCTCCTCACGGGCAGCCGGGCTCCGCTCTGGACCGGCCCGCTGCACGCCTGGTCGCGTTCGGCATCGTCGCGCTGGTGATCGCCACCCTGGGCTACATCCACTGGGACGACATCTTTCCGGACGAGGCCGCGACGGCGGCGGCCGACGATCCCGCCGCGCCCTGCATCGCCCAACGGACGGCGGATATCGAGACGCTGCGCGCCGAGGGCACGTTCAGCGCCGCGCAGGCCAGCCTGTTCAAAACCCGCGCCGAGGCACTCTGCCGGGCCCAGGCCGGACAGGCCGGCGCGCCGCCGCCCATATCGCAGCAGTAATCCCACTCAGACCGCCGCCGGCCGGCGCACGGCGGTGATGCCCCGGCCGGTCAACCGCTCGGCGCGGGCAACCAGATCGGCCAGGGGCTCGATGGCGACGAGCATATCGTGGGCGGTCGCGTGCAGGACGCGCCAGTCGTCGAGCGCGATGGCGACGTGGCGCGAGAAGAATACGAGATCTCCGCGCTCGGGCGGGGCATCGGCCGGCCGGGATTCGCCCAGGCTTTCGGCCTGCATGTCGCTGTCGCGCGGACAGGGGTGGCCAGCGCGGTTGAGCGCCACCTGGACCAGGGCCGAGCAGTCCAGGCCCAGGCTCGTCTTGCCGCCCCACAGATAGGGCGCGCCCAGGAACTCGATCGCCGTGGCCACGTAGTCCAGGGCCGGCTCGTCGAGCGGAGCCAAGTGGCGGCCGTAGACCCAGCCGCCGCCGGCAAGCGCGCAGAACTCAGCCGTCTCGCCGGTCACCGCGGCGCTTCCCGACAGGCCGAGCACGTCCAGCGGCGGCGCCTTCAAATCCGGCTCCGGGTAGACGAAGCTGCGCAGCACCTTGACGACGTGGCTGGGCTGGCGCACCTCGGCCGAGAGCGCCGCGGCCGGCGTGTAGCCGACATAGCCGTCGGTCTGGTTCTGGACCCAGGCCCAGCCGTCGGCCTCGTCGTAGACCGTGACCACCTCGCCGCCCAGCAACTGGCTGGTGAGCTCGGCCCCGGCCGCGGGCGCGCGCCGCAGTTCGGCCAGGCCGTGTTTGACCTGCCGGCAGATGCCCGCGACAAAGCGCGCCGCGTTGACGCGGCCTTTCAGCTCCGCGGCCGCAAGATCGGGACGGTAGGCATTGAGACGCGGGTCCAGCCGGTCGTCGGTCATCCGCGGTCATCCCAGGAACGAGCGCGTTTTCTCCATGCTGGTCCGGGCGGCGACTTCCGCCCACCAGCGCTCCAGGCCGGGACACCCGGCCATGAGATCCCTCCCCTCCGACGTCTGGAGGAAATACGCGAACATGGGCGCCGCGTGGAGGTCGGCCAGACTAATATCCTCACCGGTTAAGAAAGTCTTTTCGCCGAGCAGGTCCTCCAGCGCGGCGAGGCAGGTGGCCGCCTTGCCGAGCGCCGAGGCCACCCGGTCTTCGTCCGGCGCTTCGTCCCTGCGCGGCGCCATCACGCGCTCCACGAAGACGGTCCGCACCATCGGCCGGTAGCCGTAGTTGTCGATGATGCCGATGACCTGGTTCATTCGCGCGCGGGCCATGGGCTCGGCCGGCTGCAGCGGCGGCCCGGAAAAGGCCTCGTCGACATAGCGCGTGATCGCTCCGGTCTCGTAGAGCGAGAAGCCCTCTTGCTCGAAGGCGGGAACCAGCCCGAAGGGGTGGCGCGCCAGATAGCCTGCCGGCAGCTCGTAGTCGCCCAGGATGTCGAATTCGACGAGACGGTAGGCGACGCCCTTCTCCTCAAGCGCCAGCCGCGCGGCGCGGACATAGACGCTGTAGGTCGGTCCATAGAGCACGGGACCTGCCATTCGGATGCCTTTCCGATGTCTCGGTGCTCAGGCGTCCTTGTCGCCGGAGTCGCCGCCCGCCTGCGCCCGTTCCTCGAGCAGCTTGGCGCGGGCCTCCTCGATCTCGCGCTCGCGCAGGTCGTCGTCCGTCGTGCGCATCGCCGGGCGCGGCGGGCCGGCCATGGGATGGTCGCCCCGGTCGAGCTGGACGACCACGCGGCAGTCGTCGCACATCAAGAGCCGCTCGACCTGGTCGCCGGCATCGAACATCCAGTGCTTGCCGGCGAGCTGGTCGGCGATGTGCTCGATCGTGCGCTGGACGCCGAACGGCTTCCCGCAGCGGATGCAGTGGAACGGCGGCTCCTCGCACAGCTTGACCGCGTCGCGCGCCTCCTCCGTGAAGTTCAGCCGGGGCTCGAGCGCGATCACGCCTTCCGGACAGGTGGTCTTGCACAGGCCGCACTGGACGCAGGCCTCCTCGTTGAAGCCGAGCCAGGGTCGGGTCTCGTCGTCGCGCAGCGCGCCGGTAGGGCAGGCGCCGACGCAGGCCAGGCAGAGGGTGCAGCCGGCGGTCTCGACGGTCACTGCGCCAAAGGGCGCGCCGGGCGGCAGCGGCAGGACATCGAGCGGCCGGGGCGCCGCGCCGTGCAAGTGCCTGAGCGCCAGCAGGTTGCGCCCGCGCTTGCCGCCCAGGGGCAGGAAGCCGCCCGCCGGCGCCGGCGGGCCGGGCGCGAAGTCCCAGAGCGCCTGCTCGACCTGTGCCGGGTCGGGCCCGTCGAGCAGGGCGATTCGCCCGCCGCCGTAACCCAGACCGTCCATGACCGCCTCGGCCAGGCCGATCTGCTGGGCCAGACCGGAAAGCTCGCCGGTTTTCTCCGGGCCGGCCAGGACCACGATACCCGCGGCGCCGTAGGCGAAGGCCATGGCGAGGAAATCGAGGCCGACCTGGGTCACCTCGTTGACCGCGAAGGGCAGGGCCCGGCCCGGCAGGCCGCGCCCGGCGCGCGCCGTCATGGCGATCATCTCGGCCCCGTGACGCGGATCGTGCAGCAACACGACCGCGTCCTTTCCGCCCGCCTCGCGGTAGGCGGTCAAGAGCGTGCGCAGCCGCTGGAACAGGCCGTCGCCGCCCGGCAGCTGGTAGGTCGCCGCGCCGGTCGGGCAGACGCTGGCGCAGGCGCCGCAGCCGCCACAGAGGACGGGGTCGATCGTCACAGTGTCGCCCGCCGGCGTGATCGCCGAGGCCGGGCAGACGTCGAGGCAACGGGTGCAGCCGGTCTTGCGGCTGCGCGAATGGGCGCAGATGGCGGCGTCGTAACGGACGTAGAGCGGCTTCTCGAACTCGCCCACCATGTCGGCGATGTCGAAGAGCGCCTTCTGCACCGCGGCCGGGTTGCCCGGGTCGGGCCGGAAATAGCCGTCGCGCTTCTCGTGGGCCGGGAACAGCGGCGTGCCGCCGGTCAGGTCCAGGATCAGGTCGCATTCCGAGAAGGCGTTGTTCCTGGCGCCCTCGAAGACGAAGGCGGCCCGCGAGGACGGTGCGGCCGGCGCGTAGCCGTCGACCGTGACCGCGAACTTGCCGAGCTGGCCCTCGGCGCGCACGACGGTCCCCTTGAAGACCGGCACGTCCATGATCCGGGGCGGCAGGACCTCGCCCGGCTCGCTCAAGAGCACCGTGACCTCGAGCCGGCCGGCGAGCTGCTTGGCCGCCTCGATCGCCAGTTCGTCCCGGCCGACGACCAGGCAGACGCCGCCGGACTCGATCGTGATCGCGGGCGTCGGCTCCAGATCGAGCGTCGCCTCGGCGAGCAGCGCGGCGATCTTCGCGGTCGCGTCCGAACCTTCGGCCTCGTCGGACCAGCCGGCGGTCTCGCGGATGTTGGCGAAGGCGACCTGGGCCTCGGGCTTGTCCTCGGCGGCGACCTCCGTGAACAGCGGGGCCTCCTGGGTGCAGGCGACCAGGACCGGATTCGGGCCCAGGACCGCCGCCTGGAAGTTGCCGAGCTGGGCCCGGCAGAGCTGGCTGTTGAGCGCGAGCTCGCCGGTCGCGCCCGCGGCCTTGCAGGCCTTGGCCAGCTTGCCCTCGTCCA
>CAMYMY010000062.1 GCA_947259625.1 uncultured Kiloniellales bacterium
GCGCCCGAGCCGATGCCCTCCATCAGGGCCGCGACCGAGGAGGCGTGGCAGAGGCGCGTGCAGTGGTCGACGTTGTTGGTGCCGAAGCCCGTGCGCACCAGCTTCTGGAACAGGTAGGCCTCCTCGTTCGAGCCCTTGGCCGAGCCGAAGCCCGCCAGCGCCCCCCCGCCGTCGCGCTCGCGGATCGTCTTGAGGCCCGCGGCCGCCCTCTCCAGCGCCTCCTCCCAGGAGGCCTCGCGGAAGTGCGTCCAGGGATTGGCCGGGTCGATCTCGAGATCCGCGCCCTTGGGCGCGTCCTCGCGACGGATCATCGGCTTGGTCAGTCGATGCGGGTGATCGATATAGTCGAAGCCGAAGCGCCCCTTGACGCAGAGCCGGTTGCGGTTGGCCGGGCCGTCGCGGCCGTCGACATAGAGGATCCGGTCGTCCTTGACCTTCACGGTGGTCTGGCAGCCGACCCCGCAGTAGGGACAGAGGGTGTCGACCGAGCGGTCCTCGAACCCGGTTCTCACCCCCCGCTCGTCGAGCAGGTTCGCTTCCATCAGGGCCCCGGTCGGGCAGGCCTGCACGCATTCGCCGCAGGCCACGCAGGTGCTCTCGCCCATGGCCGTGTCGAAGTCGAACACGATCTTGGCCCCGTGGCCCCGGTAGGCCAGGCCGATCACGTCGTTGACCTGGACCTCGCGGCAGGCCCGGACGCAGAGGTTGCAGTGGATGCAGGCGTCCAGGTTGACCGCGATGGCCGGGTGGCTGACGTCGGGCGCCACCTGCGGACGCGCCGGAAAACGGCTCGTCTCGATGCCCATTCTGTCCGTCCAGGCCCAGAATTTCGAATCCGGGTCGTGCGCCGCCGCCTTGTCCGGCTGGTCGGCCATGAGGAGTTCGAAGACCATTTCGCGGGCCTTGCTGGCGCGCTCGGAGGCGGTGTCGACCTTCATGCCGGCCGCCGGCCGGCGGATACACGACGCCGCGAGCGTTCGCTCGCCCTCGATTTCGACCATGCAGGCCCGGCAATTGCCGTCGGCCCGGTAGCCCGGGTCGGGCGTATAACAGAGGAGCGGAATCTCGATGCCCCGGCGCTGCGCCACCTGCCAGATGGTCTCATCCGGCGCCGCCTCGACCGCCTGTCCGTTCAGCTCGAAGGTGATCCGATCGCTCATCTAGAGGTCCTCCGGGAAGAATCTTAGCACGGATACGAGCGGATTTGGCGCCGCCTGGCCCAAGCCGCAGATCGAGGCCTCGCGCATCACGTCGGCCAGCTCCTCCAGGAGCGGCGCGTCCCAGGTGCCTTCGCTCATCAGCTTCACCGCCTTTTCGGTGCCGTTGCGGCAGGGCGTGCACTGCCCGCAGCTCTCGTCCTCGAAGAAGCGCATCAGGTTGAGCGCCGCGGCCTTGATGTCGTCCGCCTCGGACAAGATCACCACCGCGTGCGAGCCGATCAGGCAGCCGTGTTCCTCAAGGCGCCCGAAGTCCAGCGGCAGGTCACCCAGGCGTGCCGGCAGGATGCCGCCCGACGCCCCGCCCGGCAGATAGGCCTTGAAGACATGGCCCTCGGCCATGCCGCCGCAGTACTCGGCGATCAGCTCCTTGACCGTGATACCCGCCGGCGCCAGCTTCACGCCCGGATCCCGGACCCGGCCCGAGACCGAATAGCTCCTGAAGCCCTTGCCGCCGTGGCGGCCCTGGTCCGAGAGCCAAGCCGCCCCCTTGGCCAGGATTTCCGGCACCCAGTAGAGCGTTTCCACGTTGTTGACCAGAGTCGGCCGGTCGAACAGGCCCAACTGCGCGACATAGGGCGGCCGGTGACGGGGCAGGCCCCGCTTGCCTTCGATCGACTCGATCATCGCCGACTCTTCGCCGCAGATATAGGCGCCGGCGCCGCGGCGGAGATAAATGAACAGGTCTTCGGCGAGGCCCGCCGCCTTGACCGCCGCGATCTCGTTGAGCAGGATTTCGCGCGCCGCCGGGTACTCGTCCCTCAGGTAGATGTAGACGGCCTCCGCCTCGACCGCCCAGGCGGCGATCAGGGCGCCTTCGAGAAAGCCGTGCGGCCGGCTTTCCAGATACCAGCGGTCCTTGAAGGTTCCGGGTTCACCCTCGTCGGCGTTGACCGCCAGAAGCCGCGGGGCCGGCTCGGCCCGCACCAGGCTCCACTTTCGGCCGGTTGGGAAGCCCGCGCCGCCCAGGCCGCGCAGGCCGGCGTCACTCAACACCCCGATGACGTCCTCCACCGTCCGGCGTCCTTCGGCACTCCGTCAGCACCGCATAGCCGCCTTCGGCCCGATAGGCCTCGAGGTCCTGATAGGCCGGGACGTCCGGGTGATGGTGTCCGCCCGCGACGATGTGCTCGACGCCCTCGACCGTCGCCGTCTCCACGTGGCGGTGCCCCACCTCCACGGCGGGCGCCCGGTCGCAGCGGCCCATGCAGGGCGCCCGCACGACCCGCACGTCCGCTCCCAATGCGCCCGGCAGGTCTTCCAGCAGCTTCCGCGCACCCGCCATCTCGCAGCTCAGGCTGTCGCAGACCCGCACGGTCACGGGCGGCGGGTCGGCCTCGCCGTCCAGCACGATGTCGAAGTGCGCGTAGAAGGAGGCCACCTCGTAGACCTCCGCCATGGGAAGTCTCATCTCCTCGGCCAGGGCCTGCAGGCGGTCGGCCTTGAGAAAGCCCTCGGCGTCCTGGATCAGGTGCAGATATTCGATCAGGAAATCCCGCTGACGCGGCCGGGCGCCCAACAGGTCGCGCACCGCCGACAAGGCCGCCGGGTCCAATTGGCGGCCCTTCGGAAAGGCCGGCGCCCGCCGGCGCCCGGAGCCGGGATGAATTCGGCGCCGGGCGCCGTTGCCGTTCGAAGTGACTTCAGACATGACCTTGGTCTTCCCGCTCCCTGATACGTTGAAGCCCGACCGGCGCCCCGCCGTCGTCGCGGCTTCCTCTCCTCGAATCGCAACTATGCCCTTGCCCCGCCGCCTTCGTCGCCAAGAATGACCAGGGTTATCCGGGCGCCGTTGATCAGCACCTTGCCCCTGTGCTGGAAATTCACGGTGATACGGTCACCTATGACCGATTGCACCTGGCCGGTGCCCCAGTCGGGTTCGTTTGGATGACGAACCAACATACCCGGCGCCAAGTCCTGTGACATTAGAAATCCGTTAAAGCCCAGCCGAATAATTGTATAAGGAACTTTACGTCTTGCAGCAAAGCCCAGAACGACAGAGAACGGGGCCGGAGCGACAGGGCGGTCGCGGCGCCCCGGCCGGGGCGCGGAACTCGAGCGAAGCGATGGATGGGAGCGGCATGGAGTTGATGATCGACATGCGGGTGGCCGAGCTGCTGGCCTCGCGCCTTTGTCACGACTTGGTCGGCCCGATCGGGGCGGTGAACAACGGTATGGAGCTTATGCAGGACGAGAGCTTCGGCATGGTTGACGATGCCATGACCCTGGCCACCAAAAGCGCCGAACAGGCGTCCAGCTTTCTGCAGTTCTACCGCTTGGCCTACGGCATGGCGGGCCGGCGTCATGGGGGCGATTTCGGGCCGGTTCGGGAGTTGGCCACGAATTTTCTGACCTACTCGAAGTCGCAGCTCGACTGGCCGTCCGGTCCTGTCCCCGAGGGTTTGCCCGACGGCGCGTCGAAAATGCTGTTGAATCTGATTGCCCTGGCGGCCGAGGCCCTGCCGCGGGGTGGCACCGTAGGGGTCGCCATGTCCAGGGGCAACGCCGGGCTCGTGCTCGAGGTCAAGGCGGTCGGCGCCGACGCCGGCTTGCGCGAGGAGGCCCAGGCGGCGATCGGCGAAGACGCCGCGGTCGAGGACCTCACCCCGCGCAACGTGCACGGTTATTTCACGCAGCTGCTGGCCAAACGCCTGGGCGGCAAGCTTTTGGCCGAGCAGATCGGTCAGGGGGCGCTGAGGCTCGCCGTCGCCCTGCCCGGGTAACAGGGGCGGCGCGGCGCTCTGTTGTCGGCGATACAGCTTGTCGGGCCCCTGGCAGGCAAATTGCATCAGACCCTATTCTCCGAAGTTGCCTGCACTTGACCGTCCGGTCTCCTGCCCCTGCTGCGGGGTCCTTGGGTGGTCCCTTGTCTAATGGACGTTTGGCCGGCGCCATGCCGTGTCTCCGGGCCGATCATATCCGGCGCTTGCTTTTGCCGGCGAAACGCGCGAGAGTGCCGGAACAATGCGAATGCGAATGAGTTGCATTCGCATTCCTTCCTTTTCTGAGTCCAACATGGAGGACTTGAGATGAACATCGGTCGACTGCAAAGGTGGGTCGGCGTGGCCCTGACTACCGTTGTCTTGGGTGCGCCCGCACAGGGGGCGGCCCAAGAGCTGAACATCTATTCCTCGCGTCACTATCAGACGGACGAAGCGCTTTACAACGGCTTTACCGAACAGACCGGGATCCGGGTCAACCGGATCGAGGGCAAGGGCGACGCCTTGATCGAGCGGCTCAAGAGCGAGGGCGCCAACAGCCCGGCGGACGTTCTGGTCACGGTGGATGCCGGGCGCCTGTGGCGCGCCGATCAGGCCGGCTTGTTCCAGCCGGTCCGCTCCAAACTGCTGGAGGAGCGGATACCGCCGAACCTGCGTCATCCGCAGGGTCATTGGTTCGGATTTTCCAGCCGCGCGCGCCTGATCCTGTACAACAAGACCGCGGTCAAACCGGGCGAGATCAAGCGCTACGAAGACTTGGCCGACCCGAAGTGGCGGGGCCGGGTCTGCATCCGCTCCGGCGCGAACATCTACAACCAGTCGCTTCTGGGCTCGCTGATCGCCGCCTTGGGTGAGGCCGGCGCGGAGACCTGGGCCGGATCCGTGGTCGCGAACTTCGCCCGCGATCCCAAGGGCGGCGACACCGACCAGATCCGCAGCGTCGCGGCGGGCGAATGCGACGTCGGGGTGGCGAACTCCTACTACTATGTCCGCCTGGCATCCTCCAAGAAAGCGAAGGACCGCGAAGCGGCAGACGCCGTCGGCCTGGTTTTTCCGAACCAGGCGGACCGCGGCACGCACATCAATGTGTCCGGCGCCGGCGTGCTCGAGCACGCGCCGCACAGGGACGCGGCGGTCAGGTTCCTGGAGTACCTGGCGGGCGCGCAGGCCCAGAGCTACTTCGCCGACGGCAACAACGAGTACCCTGTGGTCGGCGGCGTGGCGCCCAACTCGGCGCTGCAGGCGCTCGGCGCCTTCAAGGCCGACCCCGTGAACGTCGCCATCTACGGTAAGAACCAGCCGGCGGCCCAGAGGATCTTCGACCGGGTCGGCTGGAAATAGCCCTGGAGTGATGTCCGGCCGGTAGCTTTGGGCATCGGTCGGACGAACCAGCGCTTAGCGTGCCCCTCCGGGCCGCGAGCGGGCGATGGCGCGGCTCAAGAGGATGAGCGGCAGGATGCCGACGGCGACGATGGCGAGGGAGGCGGTGGAGGCCTCGGTCAGCCGCTCGTCCGAGGCCAGGTTGTAGGCCTGGACCGCCAGGGTATCGAAGTTGAACGGCCGCATCACCAGGGTCGCCGGCAACTCCTTCATGACGTCGACGAAGACAACCAGGGCGGCGGTCAGCAGGCTGCCCCACATGAGCGGCGCATGGACCTGGAACAGGGTGCCGCCGGGCCCCACGCCCAGGCTGCGCGCTGCATCGTCCATGGTCTGCCGGACCTTGGCCAGACTGGCCTCGACGGTGTTGAGGGAAACCGCGAGGAAGCGGACCAGATACGCGAACACCAGGGCGGCGATCGAACCGGTCAGGATCAGGCCGCTCGAGATTCCAAAATGCGCGCGAAGCCAGGCATCCAAGGCGTTGTCCAGCCGCGCGAAGGGAATAAGGACTCCGACCGCGATCACCGTGCCCGGCACGGCATAGCCCATGCTCGCCATGCGATTCGCCAGCGCCCCCCAGCGGTTGGGATTGAGTCGCTGGCCGTAGGCCATGACCACCGCCAAGACCACGGCGAGTAGGGCGCTGATGCTGGCCAGGGTGAAGGAGTTCAGCGCCAGCTGGAAGAACCGCGCGCCGAACTGGGCATCGCCCGCCTCGAGCGACATCTTGAGCAGAATCAGCGCCGGCAGGAGGAAGCCCAAGGTCAGGGGCAGGAGGCAGGCCGCCACCGCCAGGCCCGCCTTGAGACCGCTCAGCCGGTAGCCCGGCAGACGCTGATAGCGGCTCGAAGTGTGGTGGTACCTGGCGCGGCCGCGGTTCCAGCGTTCGAGCACCAGCACCACCAGCACGAAACCGAGCAGAATGGACGCGAGCTGGGCGGCCGCCACCCGGTCGCCGAACGAGATCCAGGCCCGGACGATGCCGGTCGTGAAGGTCTGCACGCCGAAGAAGGACACGGTGCCGTAATCGGCCAGGGTCTCCATGAGGGCCAGCGCCGTCCCGGCGGCGATCGCCGGCCTGGCGAGCGGCAGGGCAACCCGGAAAAAGCTGCCCCAGGGGCTGCAGCCCAGCGTGCGGCTGACCTCGAGGGCACAGACCGACTGCTCGAGGAAAGCCGCGCGGGAGAGCAGATAGACGTAGGGGTAAAGCACCAGGATCAACATCGCTATGGCGCCGCCGAGCGACCGGATCTCCGGAAACCAATAGCTGCGCGGCGCCCAGCCGGCAACCTCGCGCAGCAGGCTTTGCACCGGCCCGGCGAACTGCAGAAAGTCGGTATAGGTATAGGCCATGACGTAGGCCGGGACCGCGAGCGGCAGGATCAAAGCCCACTCGAAGAGATTGCGGCCCGGAAAACGGCACATGGTCACCAGCCAGGCGCAGCCGGCGCCGATGACCGGAACCCCCAGGCCCACGCCGAGTGCCAGCAGGCAGGTGTTCAAGATGTACTGGGGCAGGACCGTTGCGACCAGGTGCTGCCAGGTGCCCGCGCTGGGCAGCGCCAGGTTTGCCAGGACGCTGAGCACCGGAATTGCGAAGAAGGCGGCAATCCCGACGGCCACCCAGGTCAACGCGCCCGGCCTGATCCCCCGCGGCGTTGGCCGGCGCGGCTGCCCGACGGTCTCGGGCCGCAGGGGCACCATGGGGGCCGGTGGTTGGACGGTTTGGCTCATCGGTCTGTGCCGTGGGGCTCGATCTTCACATTGTGCGGCGCGCCTTGGGTGGTCCCTATCGAGGGTGCTCCGGGTTTGCCACCATCCGATCTAGCGCAAACGACACGCGATCTCAACTCCCGGCCTTTCGCTGCAGCTGATATCGCCTATTTAAGCTAGGCTAAAAAGATCATTAATCTCTGTAGAATAGGCTAAGAGTAACCCCTTATTAAATTGTTTTTGCCACTGTCCGGAGGGATTGAGGCTTGGTTAACCAACCGTCCGCCTACGACACGGCGCACGTCCGTCGCCGGACAGGGATCGCGTTCCATGGATGATCTGTTAAACGAATTCCTGACCGAAACCAACGAGAGCCTCGCGGTTCTGGACGTGGAGCTGGTCAAGCTCGAACAGAATCCGAACGATCCGGATCTCCTCAGCAATATCTTCCGCCTGATGCACACCATCAAGGGCACTTGCGGATTTCTTGGCCTGCCGCGTCTCGAAGCGGTCGCCCACGCCGGCGAGAACGTCCTGGGCAAGGTGCGCGACGGCGAACTCGAAGTCACGCCGGTGGCCGTGTCCTTGATCCTGGAGTGCCTCGACCAGATCCGGATGATCCTGATGGTGCTCGAGGAAAGCGAGGCCGAGCCGCAAGGCGACGACAGCGATCTGATCGGCCGCCTCAATGCCCTGGCCAGCGGCGGCGATCCCAAACCGCAGGAGGCCGAGGTCGCCGCCGTCGAGCAGCCCGCGGACACGGCCGAGGACACGGCCGAGGACGCGACCACGGACAGTGCGGCCGCTGAGCCCTCGGCCGCCGAGGAGGACGCCCAGGCGGCATCGAGCGACGAGGGCGACGCCGTCCAGGAAGCGTCCGCCGAGATACCCGCCGCCGCGCCGGAGCCCGCGGCCGCCAAGCCCGAGGCCCAACCGCAGCCGGCGAAACCGGCCCCGGCCGAGGACGTGGCGCCAAAGGAATCGGCCGTGGCCCATCAATCGATCCGGGTCCATGTCGACCTGCTCGAGGACTTGATGACCATGGTCTCGGAGCTGGTGCTGACGCGCAACCAGTGTCTGCAGATCCTCCGGGCCCAGAAGGAAAGCGATTTCCAGGCGCCTCTGCAGCGGCTCAATCACGTTGTCTCCGAGCTGCAGGAAGGGGTCATGAAGACCCGCATGCAGCCGATCGGCAACGCCTGGGCCAAGTTGCCGCGCATCATTCGCGACCTGTCGCACGAACTGGGCAAGAAGATGAACCTGGTGATGAAGGGCGCCGATACGGAACTCGATCGCCAGGTCCTGGAGCTGATCAAGGACCCGCTCACCCACATGGTGCGCAATTCGGCCGATCATGGCCTGGAGATGCCGGACGAGCGCGTCGCCGCGGGCAAGTCGGAAACCGGGACGGTCCTGCTCAATGCCTTCCATGAAGGCGGCCACATCATCATCGAGATTACCGACGACGGCCGCGGTCTCGCGATCGACGAGATCAAGAAGAAGGTAATCAGGGACGGGCTCGCCACCGAGAGCGAGCTGGAGTCCATGAGCGACAAGCAGATCATGCGCTACATCTTCAAGGCTGGCGTCTCGACCGCCAAGGAGGTCACGGCGGTGTCGGGCCGCGGTGTCGGCATGGACGTGGTCCGGAACAACATCGAGAAGATCGGTGGCACCATCGATCTGTCGTCGGTCGAAGGCCGCGGCACCAAGTGCTTGATCAAAATCCCGTTGACCCTGGCGATCGTCTCGGCCCTGGTCGTCGAGTGCGCCGGCGAGCGCTTCGCCATCCCGCAGCTCTCGGTGGTCGAGCTCGTGCGCGCCTCGTCGAACTCCGAGCACACGATCGAGCGGATCAACGGCACGCCGGTCCTACGCCTGCGCAACCGGCTGTTGCCGCTGGTCAGCCTGCGCGAGCTCCTGAACCTGGAGACGGGCGAGCGGGACCAGGTGGGCGGCGAGACCGGACACAGCGTCCACGGCTTCATCGTGGTCGCCCAGGTCGGGGCCTACAGTTTCGGCATCATCGTGGACCGAGTCTTCGACACCGAGGAAATTGTGGTCAAGCCGGTAGCGCCGATCCTGCGCGACATAGCGCTCTTCTCGGGCAATACCATTCTGGGCGACGGCAGCGTCGTCATGATCCTGGATCCGAACGGCATCGCCGCGGCGACCGGTGAGATCACCGTCGCTGCGGACAGTCTGGAAGCCGAAGCAGAGCGCAGGAGCAGCCAGGGCCGAACCAAGATGGCCATGCTCGTGTTCCGGGCCACCGGCGACACGCCGAAGGCCGTACCGCTTTCCCTGGTGGCGCGCCTGGAAGAGATCGATCTCGCCAAGGTCGAGCGGTCCAACAGCCAGCACGTGGTCCAGTACCGTGGCCAACTCATGCCGCTCGTGCAGATGGGCGAGGGGGTCGAGCTGGCCAAGGAGGGCCGCCAGCCGGTCCTGGTTTTCGCCGACGGCGGGCGGTCCATGGGCCTTGTGGTCCGCGAAATTGTCGACATCGTCGAGGACCGGATGGACGTCGAGCTGACGAGCCACCGGACCGGATACCTGGGCAGCGCGATCGTCGGCGGGCAGGCGACCGACATCATCGATGCCGGCTATTACCTGACCAAGGCGTTCCAGGACTGGTTCGGTGGCGACCGCACGCAGCAGGCCGAGAGTCACGCGGGCGGACGCCGGATCCTGCTGATCGACGACAGTCCTTTCTTCCGGAACCTCCTGGCGCCGCTCCTCACCGTGGCCGGCTATGAGGTGACTGCCGTGGAGGGCGCCGACCAGGCCCTGGAGCTCTGCGAGGCGGGGATGGACTACGACGTGATCGTTTCGGACATCGAGATGCCCGACATGGACGGCTTCGATTTCGCCCAGGAGATCAAGGCGAACTCCCGCTGGAGCCAGACGCCGCTCCTGGCCCTGTCGTCCCACACCAGCCCGCAGGATCTTGCGCGCGGCCGTTCGGCCGGCTTCGACGACTATGTCGCCAAGGCTGACAGGAACGCCCTGCTCGACGCGCTCCAAGAGACCCTTTCCCACGTGCGAGGTGCCGCATGAACGCGTCGACCGAGATTTCCGGGCAGGCCAGTGGCGTCGACGGCTATGCGGAGACACAGGATTTCGTGACCTTCGTAATCGCCAATCAGCTGTTCGGCATTTCGGTGTTGCAGGTGCAGGACGTCCTCGCCGCGCACCGGATTACCCGCATCCCCTTGGCGCCCCCGGAGATCGCCGGTTCGCTCAATCTGCGCGGCCGGGTCGTGACGGTGATCGACGTGAGGCGACGCCTCGGTCTGAACCGGCGCGAGGCCGGGGGCAGTGTGATGAGCATCGTCGTGGAGCACGGTCAGGATCTCTACAGTCTGATGGTCGACTCGGTGGGCGAGGTGCTGGCGCTGGCCACATCGGATTTTGATAGCAATCCACCAACATTGGATCCGCAGTTCCGCGAATACTCTGCCGGTATCTACCGCCTCGACGCCAAGCTGCTGGTCGTTCTCGATGTCGACAGATTACTGGATTACGGCCGTTCGGCCGTGGCTTGAGGCGAATTTCGTCATGAAACCGAGTCGGCCGTCGGCCGAAACGTTGAGCACTGATGGACCTGAGGTATCGCGATGAAGTCCTGTCTGGTCGTTGACGACTCGAAAGTCGTTCGGATGGTTGCGAGGAAGATCTTGGAAGGTCTCGACTTCCAGATCGAAGAGGCCGAAGACGGCCAAAAGGCGTTGGAAGCCTGCCAAAAAAGCATGCCGGACGCGGTTCTGCTCGATTGGAACATGCCTGTGAAGAACGGCATCGAGTTCCTGAAGGACCTGCGCGTGATGGCCGGCGGCGATAAGCCTATCGTCGTGTTCTGCACGACCGAGAACGACATGGCGCACATCCAGGAAGCGATCGGCGCCGGCGCCAACGAATACATCATGAAGCCGTTCGACAGCGAAATCATACAGTCCAAGTTCTCGCAGGTCGGCCTGATTTGACCTCCATCTCTTGTTGGGGGAAAGGAACTTAGATGGCGCCAGGAGCACCATACAGGGTAATGGTCGTGGACGACTCGGCGGTCATCCGTGGACTGTTGACGCGCTTGTTGGAGTCCGATCCGTCGATCGCCGTGGCCGCGTCGGTTCCCAACGGCGAGATCGCCCTCAGGACTCTGGCGCGCGAGGACTTCGACGTCGTCATCCTCGACATCGAGATGCCGGTCATGGACGGCATGACGGCCTTGCCCCGGATGATCGAGCTCAAGCCGGACGCCCGGGTCATCATGGCCTCGACGTTGACCCGCAAGAACGCCGAGATCAGCCTGCGGGCCCTGGCGGCCGGCGCGGCCGACTATGTCACGAAGCCCAGCTCGGCGGGGGAGCTCAATTCGACCGGCGATTTCAAGCGCGAACTCACCGAGAAGATCAAGGCGCTTTGCTCGGCCAAGCGCCAAGGCACCGCCGGCGGCTCCGGACGGGCGCCCGCCGCCGGCTTGGCCAGGGCCTCGACGGCCCCTGTGCGCGGCGCCGCGGCCCGGGAGATAAAGCTTCGTCCGGCGCCGATCTTGCCGCCTCACGCTATCGCCATTGCCAGCTCCACCGGCGGCCCTCCGGCCTTGCTGGAGCTCTTCGGCGGTCTGCCCGACGGCATCAAGCAGCCGATCCTGATCACTCAGCACATGCCGGCCACGTTCACCACGTTGCTCGCCGAACACATCGGCCGGGTCTCGAAGATGCCGTGCCGGGAGGGCCGGAACGGCGAACCGGTGACCGGCGGTACCGTCTATGTGGCGCCTGGCGGCTATCACATGGAGATCGTGCGCGACGACCACCGGAACGTGATACGCCTGACCGAGGATCCGCCGGAAAACTACTGCCGACCGTCCGCCGACCCGATGTTCCGGAGCCTCTCCAAGGTTTTTGGCCCCAGATTGCTGGCGGTCGTGCTCACGGGGATGGGAACGGACGGCCGGCGCGGCGCCGAAACGATCATCGAGGCGGGCGGCACCGTGATCGCGCAAGACGAAGAGACCAGCGTCGTCTGGGGCATGCCGGGCGCCGTCGCAACGGCGGGACTCTGCTCCGCCGTGCTGCCGCTCGGCGAAGTCACGCCCTACGTTCGCAAGCTCGTGATGAGGTCGGCGGCATGAATGTCAACGACTTCGAGATGATCGCCCGCTTGCTCAAGGAACGCTCCGGCCTCCTGCTCGGCCAGGACAAGGCCTATCTGCTGGAAAGCCGGCTCAACCCCGTCGCCCGGCAGTACAATTTCAAGGGCTTCGACGAACTCGCGCGGGCCATTCGCCTCGGCAAGGACGAGAAGCTGCTGGAAGACGTGACCGAAGCGATGACGACCAACGAGTCGTTCTTCTTTCGCGACAGCAAACCATTCGACCAGTTCCGCGATCTGGTTCTCCCGCACTTGCTGGAACATCGCGGCAGCCGAAAATCGATCAAGGTCTGGTGCGCCGCCTGCTCGAGCGGTCAGGAACCTTACTCGCTGGCCATGATTCTCAAGGAGAACGAGGCCCGGCTGGCCGGCTGGAAATTAGAGATTCTCGCCACCGATATCTCGCGGGAGATGCTGGTCAAGGGCAAGGAGGGCAGATATTCGCAGTTCGAGGTCCAGCGCGGGCTGCCGATCCATTTGATGGTCAAGTATTTCAAGCAGGATGGAGATCGCTGGCAAATCGACGATGCGATTCGAAGGATGGTGACGTTCAAACCCTTCAACCTGCTGGACGACCCCTCGGCGATCGGCCAGTGCGACGTCGTATTCTGCCGCAATGTATTGATTTATCTCGATCAAACTACGAAGGCCAAGGTGCTGGCGCGAATTGCCGAACTCATGCCGCCCGACGGATTCCTCTATCTCGGTGGCGCCGAGACCGTGTTGGGCATTTCCGACGACTTCAGGCTTATCCCCGGGCACCGCGGCGTTTACGGCTTGGCCGGGGATGTAGGTCATCCCATGGCAACGGCGGTCGGCTAGGCGTCATACCCGCGGTTATTTGAGTCTGGCTCGAGTTAGGGGATTGCCGGCTTGCGGCGGTTTGGGAATCTCTGTCGTTATGGATTGAAACAACGATTGAGGCGGTCACGATGCCGACAGCGATTCCGCTTCGAGAGGACTGCAGCGCGGCACAGCTTCGGGCCCTGGCGAGCAGGAGCCCGCCGGTGCCGGCGGCGGCAGGGAAATCATCATGGGATCCCACCTGACAAACGCCGCCAGACTGTCCGGAGATTGGTGCCGCCTCTCCTGCCAAGCCTGAAACAATCTCATCGATCAGCCCGAGCGCATCCAACCCATCGCAACCCGAAAATGGGCGACTATCGGTCAGTCTTAATGACCGTTGTTATCATCTCCTCGGCGGCCTCGAGCAGGGGCAGGTTGTACTCGCCTATGGCGATCAAGTCTTCTTTGGCGGCTGTTTTCGCGCTCAGGACTCTCCGGACGGCCAAGTCGAACCGGGGCCATAACGCTTCGACCTTGCCTAAGGCCTCCAGGAATTGCGGATCCGTCGCCGCGGACACATCCAGTTCCGGGTCCCCTTTTCGGAGCGCAAGCAGCACCTTGTGGAAGAAATCACGGGATTTCCGGAGGTTTCCCAAATTCTCCTCCACGTCGACCCCCAAGGCGACGTACATCACTTCCGTGCTCATCTTCTGCGTCTGAGTAGGCAGCTCGTTAATGAACGGCAGCGCGCGCGTCACGGTCTGCCCGCCGAGCTCTTTTCCTGCAAAGGACGGGGCGGGAAAGGCGACAGCGATCAACGCGAACAAAGTGAAAAGAGATATGAAGATACCGGTTGCTTTTTTCGTGACCATGAACCCGCTCCTAATCCAGTACCTGCAAACTCAGATAGTCCGGCCCAGCCTAGCGACGCGGGGACCGCGTTCGTCAATCCATCGTGAACCTTCTATGGGCATTAAGGACGATCCGTGCCGTTGCCCCTCGGTCAGGCCTTTGGCATCACAATGCCTAGTATATTTGACATACATTTATAAAAATAAAAGAAATTACTTATTTGTTATGCTGAGGGTAGAAAAGAAAACCAAAACAATTTTTCTAAAAAACAGTATAAATATCATAAATAGCTAATAGAGAAGGTCTTCATCGGCTCGCCGGGAAGCGCGACCGCGCGCCCGCAGCGAAGCGAGGACAGCCAAGCAGACAGATGTCTGCGCCCGGCGCCTGAGGCAACAGGCGAGTCCAGTCATGGGCTCGCCGGTATCAGTCTGCCTGGCCGTAGGTCCGCGACGGTCGCCGGACA
>CAMYMY010000063.1 GCA_947259625.1 uncultured Kiloniellales bacterium
GCAGCCGAGATGGGTGCAGACGCCGACCATCACGAGCCACTCCGGCCGCTGCACGCGATCCTCGTCGGCCTGCGGGTCGGGCAGCTCTTCGAGGACGACGTCGCGCGCCGCCGCGATCTGCTGCTCGGTGCGGTGCTCGATGAACACGGGACTGCCCCGCCAGGTGACCGTGACCCGCTGGCCCTCCTCGATCGGAGAGAGGTCGACCTCCGTCGACGCCAGCGCCAGCACCTCGGCCGAGGGATTCATCGAGTCGATGAGCGGCCAGACGGCGATGCCGGCGCCGACCGCGCCGACCGCGCCGGCCGCGAGGTAAAGGAAGTCCCGCCGTGTCTCGCCGTCTTCCGGGTGGCCGGAATGTGCCGTATCCGTCATGCTTATGCTTCCCCTCCAGTCCTCGCCCCAGTCCACGCCGAGGTCAAAATCCCGCTGGCAATACAGGATGGTTTCCACGCGTTTCATAGCGGCGCGCAAACCAACGCGCCCCACCCACGGAGCAAGCACGATCCCGCAGTACGCCCCCGCTTGCCTCCGGCGACACATTTAGATGAAATTGGCCGGGAACGCAAAGGCCGGAAGGCCCTCGACCGGAAATTCATTCGACATGCGCCTCGCCCTCTTCGAGCCGGACATTCCGCAGAACACGGGTGCCCTTTTGCGTCTGGGCGCCTGCCTCGGCGTCCCGGTCGACATTATCGAGCCCTGCGGCTTTCTGCTCGACGATCGCCGCCTGCGGCGCGCCGGCATGGACTACCTGGACAAGGTCGAGATGGTCCGGCACAGCTCGTGGGACGCCTACCGGGAGGTGCTCGACGGCCGGCTCGTTCTGCTGACCACCGCCGGCGAGCTGCGCTATACGGATTTCGCCTACCGGGCCACGGACAGCCTATTGGTCGGGCGCGAGTCGGCGGGCGCACCCGCGGCGCTGCACGAAGCGGCCGCCGCGCGCATCCGGATCCCCTTGCGCACGGGCCTGCGCTCGCTCAATGTGGCGCTCGCCGCCGCCATGGTTCTGGGCGAGGCCCTGCGCCAGACCGGCCGATTCCCGGCGCCACAGTGAGGATCCCGCCGAGATGACCCTGCCGAGCCAAGCACAGAAGGACCGGGCAACCGCCTGGTTCGCCGAGCTCCGCGACAAGATCTGCGCCGCCTTCGAGGCGCTCGAGGACGAGCTCACGGGGAAGAACGCCGAGCGCTTCGCCCACGTGGCGCCCGGCCGCTTCGAGCGCAAGGCCTGGAAGCGCGAGGTCCAGGAGGGAGAGGGCGGTGGCGGGGTCATGTCGGTCCTGCGCGGCCGGGTCTTCGAGAAGGTCGGGGTCAACGTCTCGACGGTCTGGGGCGAGTTCGCGCCCGACTTCGCCAAGCAGATTCCCGGCGCCGAAGAGGACCCGCGGTTCTGGGCCAGCGGCATCTCCCTGGTCGCCCATCTGCGCTCGCCCCTGGTTCCGGCGGTTCACATGAACACACGCCACGTGGTCACGTCGAAGGCCTGGTTCGGCGGCGGCTCGGACCTCAATCCCATGTTCCCGGTGGCGGCGGACACCGAGGCTTTCCACGCCGCCTTCCAGGCCGCCTGCGACAAGCACGATCCGGACTACTACCCGCGCTTCAAGGCCTGGTGCGACGAGTACTTCTTCATCAAGCACCGGGGCGAGGCGCGCGGCGTCGGCGGCATCTTCTACGACTACGTCGACAGCGGCGACTGGGAGGCGGACCTCGCCTTCACCCGCGACGTCGGCCTGGCCTTCCTGAACATCTATCCCGAATTGGTCCGCCGGCACATGGCCGAGCCCTGGACCGACGAGCAGCGCCGCCACCAGCTGATGCGGCGCGGCCGCTACGCGGAATTCAACCTGCTCTACGACCGCGGCACCAAGTTCGGCCTGATGACCGGCGGCAACGTCGAGGCGATCCTCATGTCCATGCCCCCCGAGGCCGCCTGGCCGTGAGCGGCCGCATCCCTCGACGGGTCGGAACGCCCGCACGGCTGGCCGGCGGCCGCGGTGGCGGAGGAGCGGAAGGCCCCTGAAGATCGCAGCAGCCCGGCTGCGCGCGGCCAAACCCAAATGTCGTCGATGCAACGTTCGAAGCTTGGCCTTCGTTCGCTCGAACGGCACCTCGGCGCTGTGACTCGCGCCGCGAACGCTCCCACGGTCACAAATTTGATCCAGACCACCTTGCTGAACAAGCACGCCCGATATTGTATTTGTTGCCGGATGCAACGCGGCACCCGTGTTTTTTTGCATCGTTCGGAGGGCGAGCTGCGTTGCAACCGGGGGGGTTTGACTTGGATCGCGACACGTCAACCGAAGGCTTCAACGATTGTCGGCGTCCTTTCGACGACACGCCTGATACGCGGTTCTTCTATCCGAATTCCGCCGCCCGAACGGCTTGCGACAGGGTTCTCTCGGACCTTGGCGGACAGAAGGGTGTGGTGCTGCTGGTGGGCGAGCCGGGAACCGGCAAGACGACGCTGCTGCTGAGGCTCGAACAGGCGCTCGCGGCAGCCGGCCATCCCGTCGTATCGCCTCGCTGCGTTACGGCCTCCTTCGACGAACTCCTCAAGTTCTGTTGCGACGAACTGCAAGTACCCGAAACTGCGCACGACCGTATGGGGCGCGTACGGGCCTTGGCCGCGCACTTGCTCGAACGGCTGGAGGCCAGAACGACAGCGGTCATCCTAGTCGACGCCGCCCAGACCTTGAGCGATGCTACGCTGGAAGATCTCTCCTGGCTCACCGAGCTCGAATTTGGCGGGCGAAAGCTAGTCCAAGTGGTTCTTGCCGGCCGGCCGGATCTCGTGTCTCGCCTGTGCGGCTCAAAACTGTCCTTCCTGCAGGAATCCGCGATCGCCTACTGTGGATTGGAACCCCTCGACCGCATAGAGGTGGAGTCCTATATCCGATACCGCCTGCAGGCCGTCGACGACTGGGATTCCGACGTCTTCTCCTCCGAGGCCATCGAGCGGATCGCAATCTGCGCCCAGGGCGTCCCGCGCCGGGTCAACCAAATCTGCGCGGCGGCCTTGCATCTGGCCGGCCGCGAGGCCAGCAGCGCCGTTTCCGCCGACACGGTCGAGGCGGCCGTTCGAGAACTCTCGGCGCGCAGCGAACCCGCGACGCGCGACGAGGCGCCTTCCGAAAACCACGCCGCGGAGGATGAGTCCGGGGATCAAACTGCGATTCCGATATCGGAAGCCGCCGGCCCGCCATCAGGCAACCCTGCCGCCGCTACCGAAGACTCCGACGAGGTGGCGCAGGAGGGGTCCGGTGCGACGGCCGAGGTGCCCCCGGCGCCAGACGATCGGAGCCCGGAGCGCCCCGAGGGGGCGTTGGGCGCGGCCGGCGAGGCCGCCCTGGAGATTCCGGACGGGCCTCCGTTGTACGACGAGGCGGAGACCGAACCTGCCCTTGCCCCATTCCCCCGCGACCTATTCGTAACCGCGGCCGACATCAGACCTTTGCGCCGGGGCGACTTGTTCACGCCGATTGCAGCGCTGTTACTGACCGGCTTCGTCTTGGGCGGCCTGGGCATAGCGATCCATGGAACCTGGCCCTGGTCCTCGAACGAGACTCTCTTGAGCGAGACGCCGCCGTCCGATGCAGCAGACAAAGAGCCGGAGGTCTCGGACAAAGACACCGCCACGGCAGTTGCGCCCGCGCCCGAGATGTATCCTCTGCCCGAGACGATGGCGGATCAGGCAGACCCGGCCCGAGCACCAAGTGCCCGGCCCCTGGCCGTCAGCGTGCCGACGCTCTACGCGGCGCACGCCAGCGGCACCGAAGACCAAGCCATACCTCTCGACATCCGCGCGGCACTGGCCGGTGACCGCGACACCGCGGCCCTGACGATCGCTATTTCCGGCCTGCCCGACGGCGCCCGGCCCTCGGCCGGCCGCGACAACGGCGACGGCCGCTGGAGCCTGAACCCGGACGAGTTGGTGGGGCTCGCACTGAAGCCGCCGCCGGACTTCGCCGGCCCCTTGCGGCTCACGATCGACGCCACGGCCCGCAGGATCGACGGTGAGAGCACCAGCACGAGGGATTTTCTGGTTGTCGAGGTGGCCGCCAAGGCCGATGCGCCCCGCCTGAACGTGGCCGGAGCCAGGGGCGGAGAAGACCAAGCCATACCGCTCGATATCCGCGCGGCATTGGCCGATGCCGACGGATCCGAGACCCTATCGGTGACGATTTCCGCTCTCCCCGACGGCGCGCGCCTCTCGGCCGGCCAGGACAACGGCGACGACAGCTGGGACCTGCGCCCGGGCGAGCTGGCGGGGCTCACGTTGACACCTCCGGCCGGGTCCATCGGCCGATTCGAGCTCCTGGTCGCTGCGACCGCCTGGGAGGCCAATGGCGACAGCAGGAGCACCACGGCCCCCTTGCAGGTGGAGGTGGCGCGCGCGCCGGTTGCCTTTGCCGCCGCCAAGGGTGATTTCGTCATCCAACTGGCCGCCCTTCGCTCGGAAGAGGAGGCCGAGCGGGAAGTGACGCGGCTGAAGGGCCGCTTCCCGGGGCTCTTGGGGGACGCTCGGCTGAAAGTCTACAAGGCCGATGTCAATGGCGTGCCTTATTTCCGCGTGCGTACGGAGTCCGTGCCGGACAAGGCCGAGGTCTTTCAGATGTGCGCGCGGCTCAAGAGCAGCCAGCAGGACTGCATGGTCCTGCAACAGATCGCGGCGGCGAAGCCGACCGCGGCGCAGGCGAAACCGGTCGCCACGAAGGCGAATCCGATTGCCGCGCAGGCGAACGGAACGACGGCCGGGACGGCCCCCATATCGCTGCTGCCCCGCGATGTCACGATCGCGATGGTCGAGGCGAGCACGCCCGATTCGGTGGCGAAGCCACAGGAAACGGACATCGCCGCGAGGGACTTCGTCATGGCGCGCGATGTCGTCGACCGGGAGCCGATCGGCATGACCACGACCTTCTCGCCCCAGGACGGCCGCGCCTTCGCCTACGCCAAGATCAACAATCCGGGCGCACCGACACACGTGTCCTTCGTGTGGCTCTATGACGACGCCCTCTATGCGACGGTCGACATGGAGATCGGCACCTCGGTCCGCTGGCGGACCTGGAGCAGCGCCGAGCTGTCGCTCGGCGCATGGCGCGTTCAGATCGTCTCGCCCGACGGCGAAGTGCTCGCGGAAACCGCATTCACGGTGGAATGAGGTTCGATCAACGCGCCGCGGCCAGCAGTTTCAGGCGTTTCAAGCACTCCGCGCGCGATGGCCGGAAGTCCTGGGCGATCCACCAGGCCTCGACCTCGGCGAGCAGACGGCCGACGGATTCGCTGGGCGCCATGCCGAGTTTGAGCGCGTCGCGCCCCTTGAGGGGAAACGGCACCGGGCGCCAGGCCGCAGCCGCGGCCAGGGCCCGCCGGGCCACGGGGACGTCGACGGCCGATCCGGCCGCCCGACGGCGGGCCCAGTCGAGGCGCAGCAGGTCGGCGGCACGCTCGGCCCCCAGGCGGTAGAAAGCCCGGCGCAGCGCCCGCCCCTCGCAGTCAATTTCGAGATCCTGTGGCGGATCGAGCAGGCCGGCGAGCCGCTCCCGTTCGGCCCGCGAGAGGTGCAGCCGGTCGGCAAGTGCCGTCGCAGCGGCCGGGCCGCCCTCGACCAGCGCGCCGAGGCGCAGCAGAACCTCCGGCCCCGACGGCTCGACGCGAAGCGCGAGCAACGCCTCGAGCACGGCGCTGTCGCGCAGCTGCGGCAGCACCGCGTCCAGGATGTGTTGGCGTCGCATCACCTCGAGCACCGGCACCGGCGCCTCGGCCTCCAGCAGCCTGAACAGCTCGTTGCGGATTCGCTCGCCGGAAAGGAACGCCAGCTCCGGGGCCAGACCCGTCGCCGCGGCCAGACCCTCGGAGTCCGGCTCGCCGCGCCCGTAGTGGGCCTGGAACCGGAAGAAGCGCAGCAGGCGCAGATAGTCCTCCTCGATGCGCGCGCGGGCGTCGCCGACGAAGCGCACGCGCCCGGCCGCCAGGTCGCCCTGCCCGCCGAAGGGGTCGTAGAGCGTGCCGTCGGGGCGGCACGACAGCGCGTTGAAGGTGAAGTCGCGGCGGGCCGCGTCGGCCTTCCAGTCGTCGGTGAACGCGACCGTCGCGTGGCGGCCGTGGGTCTCGACGTCGCGGCGCAGGGTGGTGACCTCGAAGGGCCGGTGGTGCGAGACGGCGGTGACCGTGCCGTGATCGAGCCCGGTCGGCACCGCCTTCAGGCCGGCGCGTCGGAGCAGCGCGATGACCGTCTCCGGCGGATCGGCCGTGGCCAGGTCCACGTCGTTGACGGGCCGGCCGACCAGGGCGTCGCGCACGCAACCGCCGACGAAGCGCACCTCCGCCCCGTCGGCGCCCAGGGCCTCGAGCACGGCCCGCGTCGCCGGCGCGGCCATCCACTCCTGCGGCGCCAGCTTGCCGGCCGGGGTCATGACGCCCGCGGCCCGAGGCGCGGCGTCGGGCGCGTCATTCCGGGACCGGGTGGCTCGGCACCACCTCGCCGTCGACCACGCGCGGCGGCACGAGCTTCACGCCCGGGTCCACCCCGAGGTTCATGCGCCAGACCGCCAGCGACGCGATCATCAGCAGGATGCTGGCGATGAAGATCGCGGCCCAGGGCGCCTCCTGCCAACGCGGTAGGCTGCCCTCGCCGGCCAGACGCGCCTTGCGCCGGGCGAGCGCGAGGTAGATGGCATAGACCAGCAGCGGCAGCACCAGCGGCAGGACGATCGTGAGCAGTTTCCTCAGCATGGCTCGGTCAGCACCTGCGCCAGATTGACCAGCATGCCGGCGGTCGCGCCCCAGATCTGATATTCGCTGTGGCGAAACACATAGAAGTACCGCTCCTTGCCCTCGAACCGGCGGCTGTGGGTCTCGCGCTTCGCCGGGTCGAGGAACAGGTCGAGCGGCACCTCGAAGACCTCGGCCACCTCGAAGCTGTCCGGCACGATCGGGAAGGGCGGCGCGACCAGGCCGACCAGGGGCGTGACCTCGAAACCGGTGCGCGTGACGTAGGTATCGAGTTGTCCGACCAGCCGAACGTGCCGGCGCGGCAGGCCGATCTCCTCCTCGGTCTCGCGCAGGGCCGCCGCCTCGGCGTCCCGGTCGCCCGGGTCGACCCGGCCGCCGGGGAAGCTCACCTGCCCGGCGTGGTCGTAGAGATGGTCGGTGCGCCGGGTCAGCAGCACGGTCATTTCCGGTACGCGCGTCACGATCGGCACCAGGACCGCGGCCGGGGTCAGCGACTGCTCCGGATCGAAGACGTCCGGGTTCAGGTCGTGGTCGCCGCGCGGGCGGTCGAGCTCGGCCCGGCTCTCCGGCGAGCGGCGGCGTCCAGGGCGGCCGCGGGCGGCGAGGCGGCGGGCCAGCTCCTCGGCGTTCACGGCCACCTGCCCAGCGGAAAAAACTCTCCCTTGCTCCATATCCCCAGGTAGTCCGTTCCGTCCTGCCGGTGTTCGACGGCCCGTTCGACCAACCGGTAGAACACCGGGCGGACGATCAAGGCCTCCAAATTGTCCCTGACCAGGATATAGGGGCTGGGCTCGCCGGTAACAGGGTCCTCGGCCACGCGGATCGGATGATCCGCGCCGGCCTCGATCCAGTCGTCCACATTGCTCCGGAACCTCAGGACCTGGTCGCGGCCCGTGCCGTCCGACTCGCATTCGACGGCGGTGAACGGCGCGTCCTCGACCAGGATGCGGCCGCGCTCGACCGGCGTGACCAGCCAGTAGTCGCCCTGCTCGTCCCTCCGGATCACCGTGGAGAAGAGCTTGACCAGGGACTTTCGGCCGATCGGGCTGCCCCGGTAGTGCCAGGTGCCGTCGCGCGCGATGCGGATGTCGAAATCGCCACAGGCCGGCAGCCCCTCCGGCCCGGACTGCTGGTAAGACGGAGCGGAAACACTTATCTTCTGTTGATCGCCGGTGGGCTTCGATTGGTCTCTCGCCATGGCCTGCCGATCCGTTTCCTGGAGCCGGGAGATCGTATACGTGACTGTTACCCCCGCCGCACCCGTGGACGAGGAGTCCACCGCCAAGCTCGCCTCGGAGATCGAGGCCCTCGGCGACAAGCTGCAAAATGTCCGCGCCAGTATAGGCAAGGTCATTTTCGGCCAACAACAGGTGGTCGATCAAACCCTTATCACCTTGCTGGCCGGAGGGCACGCGCTGCTCATCGGCGTGCCCGGCCTGGCCAAGACCCGCCTGGTCGAGACCCTGGGCACGGTTCTCGGCCTCGAGGACAAGCGGGTGCAGTGCACCCCGGACCTCATGCCGGCCGATATCCTGGGCTCGGAAGTGCTCGAGGAGCACGAGGACGGCCGCCGCAGCTTCCGCTTTATCCCCGGACCGGTGTTTTGCCAGGTGTTGATGGCCGACGAGATCAACCGAGCCAGCCCGCGCACCCAGTCCGCCCTGCTGCAGGCCATGCAGGAGCTGCGCGTCACCGTGGCCGGACATAGCCACGAGGTGCCGCGGCCATTCCACGTCCTCGCGACCCAGAACCCGCTGGAGCAGGAAGGCACCTATCCCCTGCCCGAGGCCCAGCTCGACCGGTTCCTCATGGAGGTCGACGTGGGTTACCCGGACCTCGAGGCCGAGCGGCACATGCTGATCGCAACCACGGGCGCCGACGACATCAAGGCGGCACAGGTCATGACCGCCGAGGAACTCATGACCGCACAGCGCCTGGTTCGGCGCATTCCGGTCGGCGAAAGCGTGGTCGAGGCGATCCTCGGCCTTGTGCGCAGCGGGCGGCCCGACACGACCGGGATCACGGAGGTGGAGAACCAGGTCGCCTGGGGTCCCGGACCCCGCGCCAGCCAGGCCCTCATGCTGGCGATCAGGGCGCGGGCGGTGCTGGGGGGCCGTTTCGCCCCGTCGATCGACGACGTCACGGCCCTGGTCGGTCCGATTCTGCGGCACCGCATGGCGCTCAACTTTGCCGCGCGGGCCGACGGCGTCACGATCGACGACGTGATCAACCGGCTGGCCGCGCCCTATGCATGACGAACAGCCCGCGGCCCGACGGTGACATGTCCGCCGGCGCCCTCCCCCTCCGAAAACGGGCCGAGCAGCTCGCGGCCACCCTGCCCCCGCTGCTGGTCGCGGCCGAGCGGGTCGCGGCCACGGTGGTACAGGGCGTTCACGGCCGGCGCCGGGTCGGACAGGGCGAAACCTTCTGGCAGTTCCGCCACTACGCGGCCGGCGACACGCCGCAGCTGATCGACTGGCGCCAGTCGGCCAAGTCCGATCACGTGTTCATCCGCGAGCTCGAGTGGGAGGCGGCCCAGTCGGTCTGGATCTGGCGCGACCATTCGCCGTCCATGGCCTGGCGCTCCGCCCAGGACCTGCCGGAGAAGCGCGCCCGGGGCGATCTCCTGGCACTGGCGCTCTCTGTGCTCTTGGTGCGCGGCGGCGAACACGTTTCGCTGCTCGGCTCCGGTATCCGGCCCGCGACCGGCCGCGGCGCCCTGTCCCGCCTGGCGCTGGCCATCGCCGACGAAGGCGGGGCCCTGGCCAAGGGACGGGACAGCGACCTGCCGCCGGTCCAGCTGCTGCCCCGCAACGCCCAAGTTGTCTTCCTGGGCGACCTGCTGGCGCCGCTCGAGGAGGTCCATCAGGTCGTGCGCGGCTATGCCGAACGCGGCATCAAGGGGCATCTGCTGCAGATTCTGGACCCGGCCGAGGAGAAGCTGCCCTATGCCGGCCGGGTGCGCTTCGAGGGCCTGGAGGGCGAGGAGCCCTGGCTGCTGTCGCGCGTCGAGTCGGTGCGCCACACATATCTCGAGAGGCTTCAGGCGCAACGCGAGGGCCTGGCCGCGATTGCCCGGGCAGCCGCCTGGACCTATGCTTGCCACCACACCGACAGGCCGCCGCAGACCGCGCTGCTCGCGCTCTACACGGCGCTGTCGCAGACCCTGGAAAGCTGACGGCAATGTTGCATTTTGGGCCGCTCGCGTTTGCCCAGCCGTGGATCCTCGCGGCGCTGCTCGTCCTGCCGCTGCTCTGGTGGCTGCTCCGGGTCACGCCGCCGGCCCCGCGGACCCTGCGCTTCCCGGCCATCCGCCTGCTGTTCGGCCTTCTGCCGCCGGAGGAGACACCGGCGCGGACCCCATGGTGGCTGCTTCTGCTGCGGCTGATCGTGGCCCTGCTGATCGTCCTGGGACTGGCCCAGCCGCTCTTGAACCCCGCGGCCCGGCTGAGCGGGAGCGGCCCGCTGATGCTGGTGATAGACGACGGCTGGGCCGCCGCGCGCCACTGGCCGGCGCGCGAAGCGGCGATCGACGGCCTGCTCGCCCAGGCCGAGCGCGAAACCCGGCCGGTGGTCCTGCTGACCACGGCGCCCGGCGAGTTGGACGAACCGGCCGCGGTTTCCGGCCTGTTGACAGCCGGCGAGGCCCGCCGCCGGCTGCAGGGCGTGACGCCGAAGCCCTGGCCGGTCGACCGTGCGGCGGCGCTGGCGGCCCTCGAAGGGCTCGACCTGCCCGGATCGGCCAACGTGATCTGGTTGTCGGACGGGCTGGCCGACGGCGCGGTGCAGGATCTGGCCTTACGGCTGCAGGGACTGGGCGAGCTCCACGTGCTGCGCGACGGCGACGGCACCCTGCCGCGCCTGCTGCTGCCGCCCGAGACCGACGGCATGACGCTCGGTCTGCGCCTGCAGCGCGCGGGGGAGGCCGGAGAAGAGAGCGCCGCGGTGCTGGCCGTCGCCGAGGACGGCAGCCTGGTGGCCCGCACGCCGCTCGTTTTCGAGGGCGGGCAGTCCGTGACGGAGGCCACGCTCGACCTGCCGGCCGAACTGCGCAACCGCATCGCCCGGCTGTCGGTCGAAGGCGAGACGCAGGCCGGTGCCGTGCTGTTGCTCGACGAGCGCTGGCGGCGGCGGCCTGTTGGTCTGGTCGCCACCGGGCCCCTCGAAGAGGCGCAGCCGCTGCTCAGCGAGCTCTACTACCTGCACCGCGCCCTCGAACCCTTCACCGAACTGCGCCGCGGCGAAATCGGCGAGCTGCTGCGCCGCGAGCTGGCGGTTCTGGTGCTCCCGGATCTGGGCAGCCTGCCCGAAGTGGAGGTCGAGCGGCTTGCCGCCTGGGTCGAAAGCGGCGGGCTGCTGCTGCGCTTTGCCGGTCCGCGCCTGGCCGACGACGGCAGCGACCGCCTGTTGCCCGTACGCCTGCGCGGCGGAGGACGGACCCTGGGCGGCGTCATGACCTGGGACAATCCGGCGCGCTTGGCGTCCTTCGACCCGGAAGGTCCCTTCGGCGGCCTGGTCGTGCCGGACGATGTGCTGATCAACCGCCAGGTCCTGGCCGAACCGTCGATCGAGCTGGGCGAGAGGACCTGGGCGCGGCTTGCCGATGGGACGCCGCTGATCACCGCCGAGCCACGCGGCGAGGGGTGGATCGTGCTGCTGCATACGACGGCCAACACCGACTGGGCGAACCTGGCTCTCTCGGGCCTTTTCGTCGACCTGCTGCGCCGTGTCGTGGCCGTCAGCCAGGGCGTGGAGGGCGAGGCCGCCGCGTCCCTCGCGCTGCCGCCGCTGGAGACCTTGGACGGGTTCGGCCGGCTGGGCGCCCCGCCGCCGACCGCCCTGGCGGCCGATCAGGCGGTGCTGGAGGAGGGCCGGATCGGACCGCGCCATCCGCCGGGCTACTACGGCAGCGACAGTCGCAGGCGCGCCCACAACCTGATCGACGCCGCGCCCTCCCTCGAGGTCATCGGCGGCCTTCCGAGCGGGGTTTCGCTCGCCTTCTATGCGGGCCGCGGCGAAGCCGACCTGAAACCCTGGCTGCTCGCCCTGGCGCTGTTGCTGGGCCTCATCGACCTGATGATCGCCTTGGTGCTGCGCGGCCTGCTGGTCCGGACGGCGCGGGTCTCCGCGGCGGTTCTGGCACTGGTCCTGGCGCTGCCGATCGACGGGAGCTGGGCGCAGAGCAGGGCCGGTTCGACGAGCGACGCCTTCGCGATGGAGGCCACTTTGCAGACTCGGCTCGCCTTCGTGCGGACCGGCGTTCCGGCAGTCGACGATGCGAGCCGGGCCGGCCTGTTCGGGCTGACACGCGTGCTGCTGAGGCGAACCTCGGTCGAGGCCGGCGCGCCGCTCGGCGTCGACCTGAATGGCGACGAGCTGGCCTTATTCCCCCTGCTCTACTGGCCGG
>CAMYMY010000064.1 GCA_947259625.1 uncultured Kiloniellales bacterium
CGGTGACTTTCGGCGCAGGGGGCAAAGCCGGCCGGGTCGGCGATGTTGTCGCTGCCCGCAAAAGTAGATGAACTTCCCGCACGGCGTTGTGATCAGAGATTCATTGCCCGGAGCGTCCCCACGGATGTATGCTCGTTTTCCGAGTGAGGGCAATTGGTATGAGCAGGTACGCTCCCATGGTGTCGGGGCCCAAGGCCGGGCCGCGCCGCATCGAGCCTTGGCAGCGATCCATCTTGCTGTGGTATCGCGTTGCGGTTCTGGTGCTGGGCGCCGCCCTTGTGGGCATTGCCGTTTGGGAGGCCCGCACCGGGGCGATACAGGCCCGCGTGTTTTCGGCTCAGGCCCGCAAGCTCAGTTATGACATTCGGCCCGGACCAAGCCCAGCCATTCGTTTTCCGACCGCTGGTCCTTACGACAATCGTCTGGGTTACAGCCGGCTTCCCCGCTTCCTGGAGCGCCTGCGGGCGGCCGGTTTCGAGATCGAGTCCCAGGCGCGGTTTTCCCGAGGATTGACCCACGCCATGGACCGCGGCCTGTCTCCGCCCTATCGGGAGAAGCTGCAAGCCGGGCTGCGGATCCTCGACCGGCATGACACGGCGCTCTACGAGGCGCTTTATCCCGCCAGGATCTATGCGCGTTTCGGGTCGATACCGGAACCCGTGGTGTCGACCATTCTGTTCATCGAAAACCGCGAGCTGCTGGATCTGCGCCAGCCGAAGCGAAACCCCGCGGTCGAGTGGGACCGTCTGGCCATGGCCGCTTACCAGTACCTCCATGGGAGCGGGGACCCGGAGGCGCGCGGCGTCGGCGGCAGCACGCTGGCGACCCAGCTCGAAAAGGCCCGGCACAGCCCCGGCGGGCTGACCCGCTCCGCCGGTGAAAAGATCCGACAGATGCTGTCGGCAAGCTTGCGCGCCTATCTGGATGGAGAGGAGACCCTTGAGACGCGGAAAGGCATCATCGTCGATTACCTGAATTCGCTTCCCCTGGCGGCTTCACCCGGACGCGGCGAAATCATCGGCCTCGCCGCGGGTCTCGGCGCGTGGTACGGGGCCGGCTTCGAAGAGGCGAATCATCTGATCCGCTTCGCCGAGGCTTCGGAGACCAGGACGGTCAGCGTGGCCAGCGCCAGGGCCTACAAGCAGGTCCTGAGCCTGTTGATTGCCCAGCGGCGGCCCACCTACTACCTGGTTCAGAACCGGCGCTCTCTGGTGTCCTTGACGGATGCCTATTTGAGGCTGCTCGCCGAAGCCGGCGTGATCACGCCGGCCCTGCGCGACAAGGCGCTGGCCGAGACGCTGGAATTCCAGACCGTCCCGGCCGGATCGCCGGCGATCGGGGTCCCGGCGCCGAGGCCGGCGGCCGTGATTCGCGCTCGATTGGCGCAGGACTTGGGGCTTCCCAGCCTCTACGAGCTCGATCGCCTCGACCTTTCGGTGGAAAGCACCCTGGACCGGGTCGCCCAGGACTCCGCCACCAAGGCGCTTCGCGATCTCCGCGAGTCGACCCTGGCGAAGGCGGCGGGCCTCGACGGGCCGCGCCTGCTCGACCGCGGCGACCCGGCGGGCGTCGTGTACAGCTTCTCGCTCTATGAGCGGGGCGAAGGCGTGAACCGGCTGCGTGTCCAAACCAGCAGCCTCGGTCAGCCCTTCAGCATAAGCGAGGGCGCCAAGCTCGATCTGGGGTCGACGGCCAAGCTCCGGACCGTCGTGACCTACCTCGAGATCATGGCCGAACTCTACGACCGCTATGCCGGCCGCGCGCCGGCGGGCCGGGGCGGCAGCGAACCTATCCCGGGAGATCGCCTGACCCGCTGGGCGATAGGACACCTGGCCGACGCTCCGCAAAGCACGCTGCGGGAGCTGCTGGAAGCGGCCTTGGAGCGACGCTACTCAGCCACCCCGGCGCGGCGCTTCTATACCGGCGGCGGGCTGCACAGCTTTCGGAACTTCGATCCGAAGGATGACGACCGGTGGCCCTCCGTCCGAGGGGCGTTCCGCGATTCCACCAATCTCGTGTTCGTCCGGCTCATGCGCGACATCGTGCAGTATTACCGCCATCGCCTTGATGGCTATTCGCCCGCCATATTCGAGGACCGGCGGAATCCGCAACGGCAGGCCTACCTGCGGCGATTCGCCGATCGTGAGGGCCGAACCTTTCTCGAGCAGTTCTACGAGAAATACCGGGACCGGAACCCGGATGAGGTGCTCGAGACGCTTCTGCGCAGCGTAAAGGCGACGCCGAGACGGCTGGCGGCGGTCCTTCGCTTTGTCGATCCGGACGCGCCGCTCGAAGCGTTCGCGGCGGTGCTGACTGGTAGCTTGCCAAGGATGCACTTATCGGAACAGCGGGTGCAGGACCTCTTTGGATTGCTGTCACTGGAGCAATACGACCTGGCGGACCGCGGTTATATCGCCGGACTGCATCCCCTAGAGCTGTGGCTCGCGGGCTTTCTGCGCCACAACCCCCGCGCCTCTCTCGCCGAGGCGATTGCGGCCAGCCCCGACGTACGGGTCGAGGCGTATCGCTGGCTGTTCAAGACCCGCGACAAGCGGGCGCAGGATCGCAGGATCCGCACCCTGCTGGAAATCGATGCCTTCCGGCAGATCCACCAGGCGTGGCGACGGCACGGCTACCCCTTCGACAGCCTCGTGCCGTCCTATGCGACGGCCCTGGGCAGCTCGGCGGATCGTCCGGCGGCCCTCGCGGAGCTCATGGGCATTGTCGTCAATGACGGCATCCGCTATCCCACCCAGCGCATAAGGCGCGTCCTGTTTGCCGGGAAGACGCCTTACGAAACGGCGGTCGTGCCGAACCGGCCCAAGGGCGAGCGGGTCTTTCCCGCCGAGGTCGCGGGCGCGCTGCGCGCGCTCTTGGCCGAGACCGTGGAGATGGGAACGGCGATGCGGGCGAGGGGTGTCCTCCGGCACCAAGACGGGCGGCCCGTCACGGTCGGCGGCAAGACCGGCACCGGCGACCACCGCTACAAGACCTATGGACGCGACGCCCGGCTCCTGACCGATCGCGCGGTCAACCGCGCCGCAACCTTCGCTTTCCTGATCGGCGATCGGTTCTATGGCGTCGTGACGGCCCATGTCACCGGCGCCGAAGCAGACGATTACAGCTTCACAAGCTCGCTCCCGGTCCAGATCTTCGTTTCCATGGCGCCGATATTGAGGCCTTTGATCGAGCAGGCCGAGCCGGAACCGCGGACCGCCCCGCCACTCCAAGAGGCCACCCCGGGAGACGTGCTCCAGGGCCCAGCGGGTTAAGCGAACGCACATCGCCCAGGCGAACGCGACGTTAGCTTACAAGGCGCGCGCATGACCCTCATTTTCGGTTCGCCCCGAGAACGTCAGCTGTAGAGCAATGAGCCGACGTGCGAGTTGGCTTTCTGATAGGTCCAAATCTGTGGCTATGCCCGGCTGTTCCGGGCCGGGGCCAGCCACGGCAACAGTACTCCCAGCACCGGAAGTCTAAGCCCGAATGCCGGTCTTCTGTCCCGCTGCTTCAGCTTCACCTTTGACTGCGGACCTCCGCCAGGGGTGATCCGGACGGCGAAGTCTTGGCGAATTTTGCCCGTACTGACTCTCACTAAAGTTTGGTCGGCAAGAGGGCACACGGCAGACGCCCCTCCTCGAGCCCGGCATGCGTTCCTGGATCACCCGCCACGCCGTTCCCCTTCCCCCTTCACCCCTCCTCCTTCATGAGGCGGTTGTAGTCGCGGACCTTGCGGGCTTCGACCTCGGGCGAGAGGCGTCCGGGGGCGGCCGGGTCCGCCGCGGCCCTCCGGCGCGGGCGCGTCCGCTTTACTCCTCCTCCATGAGCGCCTGCTGGTAGATGCGGGCGGCGCGGGTCCATTCCTCCTGCGAGAGCTTGCCCGGCACGATCAGGCAGCCGCGTCCGGCGGCCCGGGCCTCGGCGGCCGCGGCGGCGTAGGGGTCGTTCGGGTCCGGGCCGCGGGGCGGCGGCGGGCCCTTGCCTTCGCGCCAAGCCTTCTCGGCGCGGCGGCGCGCGCGCAGGGTCTCGGCCATGCGCCGGGCCTCGGCTTCGGGCGACTCGGTGCGGGGCACGACCAGGACGCCGCCGCCCTTGGGCGGGGCCGCCGCTTCGGCCGCCGCCGCCTTGCGCGCCTCCTTGTGCTCCCGGGCCGCGCTCCGCGCCGCCAAGCGCAGCTCGGCCCGGCGCGCGCGGTCGGATTCCGGCGCAACCTCCGGGAGGGCCCGCGCCCGGGCGTAGCCGTCGAGCGCTGCCTCGTGGCCGGCGATCATCTGCACGGCCAGCAGCTTCTCCAGCGTGTTCCGCGGGCCGATCTCCCGCCAGATCTCGCCCGCCGCCGCCAGGGCGTCGCGGGTCGCGGCCGCCTCGGGCCGCGCCAGGGCGGCGGTCAGCTGCCCGGCAAGGTGGCGCCCCAGCGCCCCTGCGCCGACGAAGACTGCTTCGCCGCTCCCCGCGCTCTCGCCCATAGCCTCGCTCGCCTTTCGCTTGGATTATAGGAATTTTACCCTATATACGGGTTATTATCAAGAACAAATAGGAAAATATAAACCACAGAGACACAGAGACACAGAGAACCCACCGCCCGTCCATTGTCATTGCCGGACGTGATCCGGCAATCCAGCCTGCCTGCGCGGAGCCGGAGCTCCGCTTCGGCGAAGGCAGGGAGGACGCCGGTCGCAGACGCCTGCCTGGATCACCGGGTCACGCCCGGTGATGATGACAGAAAGGAGGCTCTGTGCCTTTGTGCCTTAGTGGTAAGAGTCGTTTGTTTTCAGGGAGTTAAGTCATGATCCTCGCTCCGCGACCTCCCTATAACCCATTGAAATCAAACGAACGTTTGCTGTGCATGGGCTCGTTCCGTTCATATGGCGAAATCCCCCTCCGGCGGCCCTGGCGGCGGCCCGGGAAAGAGGGACAGGCACCCGTCGCCGGGGCCGAAGGGAGCCAGTCCCTGTTTCCCTCCTTCGGTGCCGCGCCCCGCGGCTCAGGCCAGGCGGTCGACGGCGGCGGGGCCGAGCTGGGGCTGGGGCGCGGCGGCGACCGCGTCGAACACCGCCTCGACGCTCTCGACCACCTGGAGCAGGCCGCTGTGCGCGGGCTTGACGTAGCCGGCGGCGGCTTGGTGTTCGATCAGGCGCACGAGGGGGTCCCAGAAGCCGGCCGTGTTGACCAGGATCACCGGCTTGTCGTGCAGGCCGAGCTGGCGCCAGGTGACGATCTCGAAGGTCTCGTCCAGGGTGCCGAAGCCGCCGGGCAGGGCGCAGAAGGCGTCGGACAGGTCGCACATCCGCATCTTGCGCTCATGCATGGTCTCGACCACCTGCAGGTCGCCGAGCGCCTCGTGGCCGACCTCGCGGGCCATGAGGTGGCCGGGGATGATGCCGGTGACCGCCCCGCCCTCGGCCAGCGCCGCGTCGGCCAGCACGCCCATCAGGCCGACCCGCCCGCCGCCGAAGACGATCCGCACGCCGCGCCTGGCCGCCTCGCGGCCGAGCGCCGCCGCCGCCTCCAGATGGCGCGGATCGACCGCGCCCGACGAGCCGCAGTAGACGCAGAGCGCCCCCAGTTCCGCCATGGTCCCGAGCCTCCCGAGCCGACCAAGCCGCCCTTGGTCCTAGCGCATCGCGGCCGCGAGGGAAAGCCGGCTTCGCCACGAAGACGGATTCACCACAGAGGCACAGAGACACAGAGAAACAACAGAGGAGATCGCGCGCGCCGCGCGCCGAAAACAACCAGGTTTTGGGGCCGCACGGAGCGGCTGACGAGCCAGCAGGAGCCGTCCCGCCGCACGGCCTCTCTGTGTCTCTGTGGTGAAACCCCTTCGTGATGCTTGCGCGCTTCCTCCCGCGCGGGAGCGTTGCGCGGGTCTGCCGGGCGTACTAGGGTGGGTTGGTGGCGGGATCGGAGTCGGTATCCTTGAATCGCATCGTCGTTATTGCAGGGGTCGTGGCAGTCATCGTCGCCCTGCTGCTCGCCTTCCTGTTCACCGGCGAGCCGTCGGACGAGGCGCCGACGGTCGCCGAGGCGCCGCCGCAGGCCGAGCCGAATGCCATGCCGGATGCCGAGGCGCCGCCGCAGGCCGAGCCGGTCGCGCCCAGCTTCGACATCGTGCGGGTCGAGCCGAGCGGCGAGACCGTGATCGCCGGACGGGCGGCGCCGGGCGCCGAGGTCACCGTGCTCGATCGCGGCGAGGTGCTCGGCACGGTCACGGCGGACGACGCCGGCGAATGGGTGCTGCTGCCGGAGATGCCGCTCGCGCCGGGCAGCCACGAGTTGGGCCTGAGCAGCCAGATGCCGCCGGCTGCGGCCCTGGCCGGCAGCCCGTCGGCCCAACCCACCGCGACCCAGTCCGCCGCGACCCGGCCCGCCGGCGAGACACCCGCCGCAAAGCCGCTCGAGTCCGAGAACGTGGTCGTCGTGGTGGTGCCCGAGCCCAAGCCGGCCACGACCGCCGAGGCCACCGCCGAGGCCGGCGCCGCCGCGCCGGCGCCCGAGCAGCCGATCGCCCTGCTGACGCCGCGCGCGGGCGGCGGCGCCTCGCGAGTGCTGCAGCAGCCGGGCGAGGGCGGCATCGCCGACCGCGGCTTGGTGCTGAACGCGGTCGACTACGACGAGACCGGCCGGGTGGTCATCTCCGGCCAGGCGCGCCCGGGGGCCCTGATTCACGTCTATCTCGACGACAAGCCGCTCGGCCGGGCGGTGGCCGACGCGGAGGGCCGCTGGGAGGCGGTGCCCGGCGAGCGGGTCGCCCCCGGACTGCACAGCCTGCGGGTCGATCAGGTCGACGGCGCCGGCTCGGTCGTGGCCAGGGTCGAGACGCCCTTCTCGCGGGCCACCCTGCTGACCAGCCTGGCCGAGGAGAGCTTCGTCGTGGTCCAGCCGGGCAACAGCCTGTGGCGCATCGCCCGGCGCAGCTACGGCGAAGGCATCCGCTACACGGTGATCTACGAGGCGAACCGGGCCCAGATCGGCGACCCGGACCTGATCTACCCGGGGCAGATCTTCGAAGTGCCGTCCTCCGAGTGATCGGCCCGAGTGATCGGCCCGAGTGATCGGCCCGAATGATCCGCCCGAATGATCCGCCTGAGTGACGGTGTCTCAGGCCTCGGCCCCCGGGGCGGCCGGGCGGGCGGCCGGGCGGCGCAGGAACGGGTTGGCCGCCAGCAGCTCGCCGAGCAGCGCCAGGCAGGGTTTCCACTCGAGCAGCAGCGCGGCGACCGTGGCCATGACGCTGACCGGGGTGCGCGGCGCGGGCGGCACGGCCTCGGCGCGGAACCGGATCTCCTTGGCGGGCGTCAGCTCCAGGCGGCCGCGCTTGCGCGCGCCGCTGGCCGCGATCAGGCGCAGGATCCAGCGCCGCGCCGCCGCGCACTCGACGGTGTAGGGCAGCGCCCCCAGATCGGCGGTCAGGCGGACCAGGGGCGTCGGACCGGCGGTCACCTCGGCGGCGAAGGGCACCCCGGCATAGACGAAGCCGAAGCACAGCGGGACGTCGTGGTCGTGCGGCACCAGCCGGCCTTCGCGCGTGACGGCCACCGTGCCGACCTGGAGCGGCAGGGTCTGCTCGCCGACCAGTCTGATGGTGTCCGGAATGTCGCGCGGTTTCGCGCCGGCTTTCTTCGCCAAGGCATCCCCCAGGGGTATGGACTAGTCCTTTTGTGCCGTTCCTGCTTTATCACCGCCGCGCTTAACGATTGGTAAAGCATCGGGCGTACAGCTTCGGGCGGGCGCGAGGCTTTGCCTGGCCCCGCGCCGGGAGTATGCTGCGCCGGCCGCGCCGTCCCGCGGCCTGTCTCGAGGAGAGCCAAAGGGTGCTCGTGCCGATCCACCGGGCCGGATGGCCCTTCATCGCCCTGTTCTTCGTGGTGTCCGTGGTGCTCGGCTTCGCGGCCCAGCCGCTGTTCTGGATCGGCCTCGCGGCCACCGGCTGGTGCGTCTACTTCTTCCGCGACCCGCCGCGCATGACGCCGCTGCGCCCGGGCCTCGTGGTCGCCCCGGCCGACGGGCGCGTCCAGTGGGTCGGCCGCGCCCGGCCGCCGGCCGAGCTGGGCCTGGGCGAGGCGGAGCTCACCCGGATCAGCATTTTCCTCAACATCTTCGACGTGCACGTCAACCGGATCCCGATCGACGGCACCGTGACGCAGCTCGAATACCACCCCGGCAAGTTCCTCAACGCGGCGCTCGACAAGGCCTCGGAGGACAACGAGCGGCAGTCGGTGCTGATCGAGACCGGGGACGGCCGGCGCCTCGGCGTGGTACAGATCGCCGGACTGATCGCCCGGCGCATCGTCTGCGACCTGAAGGACGGGCAGCAGGTGCGCGCCGGCGAGCGCTTCGGCCTGATCCGCTTCGGCAGCCGCACGGACCTCTTCCTGCCGGACGGCGTGGCGCCGCTGGTCGCGGTCGGCCAGCGCGCCGTGGGCGGCGAGACGGTGTTCGCCGACATGACCTCGACCGAGGGCCCGCGCGAGGCCCGGGAGCAATAGATGGAGCTGCAACCCCGCGGCCGGCTGCGCGGCCACTCGCTCAACCGGCTGATCCCCAACATTCTCACGATCCTGGCGCTCTGCGCCGGGATCACGGCCATGCGCTTCGGCATCCAGGGCGGCTGGGAGCACGCCGTCATCGCGATCGTCGTGGCCGCGGTGCTCGACGGCCTGGACGGCCGCATCGCCCGGGCGCTGGGCGCGAGCAGCCGCTTCGGCGCCGAGCTGGACTCGCTGTCGGACTTCGTCGCCTTCGGGGTGGCGCCGGCCTTCCTCGTCTACCTCTGGAGCCTGCAGACCGCCGGCGGCTTCGGCTGGGCCCTGGCGCTGCTCTTCGCGGTCTGCTGCGCGCTCCGGCTGGCGCGCTTCAACACGACCTTGGAGTCCGAGGTGCCGGAGCCGGCCTGGGCCAAGAACTTCTTCGTCGGCGTGCCGGCGCCGCTCGGCGGCCTGCTGGCGCTGATCCCGATGATCGTCGGGCTCGAGACCGAGAGCGAGGTCTTTGCCAGCCCGGTCATCAACGGCCTGGTCATCGCCGGGATCTCCGCGCTCATGGTCAGCCGAGTGCCGACCATCGCCATCAAGCAGGCCAAGGTCCCGGCCCGCTACGTGGTCTTCGTGCTGCTCGGCGTGGGCGCCTTCGCCGCCTTCCTGATCAGCACGCCCTGGGTCACCCTGGCGGTCTCCGCGGTCGTCTATCTGGCCAGCATTCCCTATACCGTGGTGCTCTACCGGCGGCTCGAGCGCAGACATCCCAGCGAGGCCCTGGAGGAGATCGAGGAAGAGGAGGAGACCGGGGCCTGAGCCGGCGGATTACTCGGCGGCGTCCGGCAGGGGTCTCGGGCCGCGCCCGGGCGATTCCACCGAGCCGGTCGAGGAACGCCGCCGCCGGTGCCACCAGTCGGCCAAGCGGCGCCGCCGCCGCTGCCGCCAGTCGGCCAGGTTGGCGCGCAGCATCAGGGCCGCGGGGGTGACCAACAGGGTCAGGACCGTCGCGAAGCCGAGCCCGAAGACGATCGCAGTCGAGAGCTGACGCCACCACTGCGTGGAGGGCGCGCCGACCTGCACGCTCCTGGTGAAGAAATCGATGTTCATGGCCAGGACCATCGGCATCAGGCCGAGGATCGTCGTGATCGTGGTCAGCAGCACCGGGCGCAGGCGCTGGGCGCCGGTGCGCAGGATCGCCTCGCGCACGGTCGGTGCGGTCCGCTTCAGGCGATCGAAGGTGTCGATCAGCACGATGTTGTTGTTGACCACGATGCCGGCCAGCGCGATCACGCCGATCCCCGACATGACGATGCCGAAGGGCTGGCCGGTCGCCAGCAGCCCGATCATGACGCCGATGGTCGACATGATCACCGCCGAAAGGATCAGGAAGGCGCTGTAGAAGCTGTTGAACTGGGTGACCAGGATGATCGCCATCAGGAACAGCGCGACCACGAAGGCCTTCACCAAGAAGGCCTTGGCCGCCTCCTGCTCCTCGTCCTCGCCCTTGAAGGTGATCGTGGTCCGCGGGTCGATCTCGGCGCCGGCCAGCCATTGGCGGATGTCCCGCACCTTGTCGTCGACCAGGATGCCGGGCGCGACCTCGGCCTTGATGGTCATCACCCGGATGCCGTCGACCCGGCGCAGCAGACCGACCTTCGGGCGGGCCCGGCGCTCGACGAAATTGGAGATCGGAATCCGGCCGACCGCGGTTTGCACCCGAATCTGGTCCAGATGGTCGATGCTGCGGTAGGCCTCGGGCAGGCGCACCACGATGTCGATCTCCTCGTCGCTGTCGTCGGGGCGGTAGTCGCCCAGCTTCATGCCGTTGGTGATCATCCGCACGTAGCTGCCGATCAGCGAGACGTCGGCGCCGAACTTGGCCGCCTGGGCCCGGTCGACCGTGAGTTCCCATTCGATGCCGGGAATCGCGCGGCCGTCCTCCAGGTCGACGAAGTCGCCCATTTCCTCCATGGCGCGGACGATGCGGCTGACCGTGGCGTCGATCAGGCGCGGGTCCTCGGCAGCGACCTGGACCTGGACCGGCTTGCCCACCGGCGGTCCGGCTTCCTCCTTGCGCGGCTCGACGATGATACCGGCCAGGTCGGCCGTGCGCCGGCGCACCTCGGCGAGAATCTCGTCGGCCGGACGGCGCGAATGCCAGTCGGTGAGCTCCAGCTGGATGGTGCCGATCAGGTCCTCCGGCTCGTCGTCGCGCTCCGTGCCCGAAGAGGCGACGCTGCGGGCGTAGATCGCATGGAACTCACCCTTGTCGCGCTGTAGATCGAGGATCCGGTCTTCGACCTGACGCAGCAGCCGGTCGCGTTCCTCGATCGAAAGGTTGCCGCGCGCATGGACCTGAAGGGCGGCGTTGTCGGGTTCCACGTCCGGGAAGAACTCGACGCCGCGGCCGAAGGTCGCATAGGCGATCTGGACGGCGACCAACAGCGTCACCGCCACCGTCAGGACCTTGCCCGGGTGGTTCAGCGCAACCGTCAGGACGTGCAGATAGCGGCCGGTGGCGCCGGGCACGTGCTCCAGGTCGCCGTCCTCGCCGGCGGCCAAGGCCTTGACCGTATCCGGGTCGGCGACGCCGCCGGGCCTGCCGAAGATGGCCCCCAGGGTCGGCACGAATACGAGCGCCATGAGCAGCGAGGCGCTCAGCGTCGCCACCAGGGTGATCGGCAGATACTTCATGAACTCGCCGACCACGCCCGGCCAGAAGATGAGCGGCAGGAACGCGGCCAGAGTGGTCGCCGTCGCCGCGATGATGGGCCAGGCCATACGCTTGGCGGCCAGCGCGTAGGACCGTTTCTTGTCCAGGCCCTCGCTCATCTTGCGGTCGGCGTATTCGGTCACCACGATGGCGCCGTCGACCAACATGCCGACCGCCAGGATCAAACTGAACAGAACCACGATATTGACCGTAAACCCGAGCGTGGCGAGGACCAGGATGCCAGTCAGGAAGGAGCCGGGTATGGCGATGCCGACCAGCCCCGCCGAGCGTGGCCCGAGGGCGGCGACAATGACCACCATGACCAGCAGGACCGCGCTCAGCACGTTGTTCTGCAGGTCAGTCAGCATGTTGCGGATATTGGACGACTTGTCCTGGCTGTAGGTGACCACGACCTCGGCCGGCCACTTGCCGCGCTCCCCCTCGACCACGGCGCGGACCTGCTCGATGGTTTCGATGATGTTCTCGCCGGTCCGCTTGGAAATCTCCAGCGCGATGGCCGGCCGGCCGTTGATCCGGGCGAAGCCCTGGGACTCCTTGAAGGTCGACCGCAGCACCCCGACGTCGCGGAAACGCACCACCGCGTCGCCGTTTACCTTGACCGGCGTGTCGAG
>CAMYMY010000065.1 GCA_947259625.1 uncultured Kiloniellales bacterium
ACAGTTCCCGCAACAGGCCGACGTCGACCCGTTGTCCGATCACCGAGGCGCAAAGCAGCGTCGCCCTTTCGGACGGCGAAAGCGAATCGACTCGCGCCGCCAAGGCGCCGTGCACGGTAACCGGAATCTCGAGATCGGCCACCGGCACCACCAAGCGATAGCTCCCGGGGGCGCCAATCAAGCTGCACGCTTCTTCGAACGCGCGCACACATTCCTCGAGGAAGAACGGGTTGCCCTGCGTCTTGTCCGCCAAGAGCTGCTTCAATTCCTCGAGCTCCGGGTCCACCCCCAGCAGAGCCTCGAGCAGAGCCCAGGTCTGGCTCCGCGACAGCGGCCGCATTTCGCGTTCGGTTACCCCTGGCCAGGACGTCCAGGTCTTCTCGTGATGGCTTCTGCAGGTCACGATCAGCAACACCCTGCACGAAGCGATTGTGCCGGCCAACTCGTCCACCAACATCTGAGTTTCCGAGTCCGCCCAATGAAAATCCTCGAAGACGAGCACCAGGGGCCTGCTTCGGCTCGTCTCCGAAACGACCCTGCCCACGGTCTGGGCCACGACCTGGAGCCGTTCCGGCGGTTCCAGCCCGACCCAAACCGAATCCTGTGCCGGCATGCCGAGGATTTCCATGATCGCCGGAAGAGCGTAGCGGTCATTGAGTCCCAGCGTATCGAGCCAGTCACTGACGGCGGCACGAAGATTTCGACCGTCCTGCTCCGTTTGGCGCGGCAGCAGGCTCTTGACGATTCGTGCCGAAGCGTAGAGCGGTCGCACAAAGCACGAAGGCAGCAGATCGCAGGTCACGAGGGAACAGGCTCGGTCCCTCACTCCCTCGAGGAACTCGTACAACAGCCTCGATTTGCCGACACCTGCGTCGCCAACGAGCACCACGGTGCGTCCGGTCCCTGCGGCGACGCCATCGAGATCGCCAAGCAAGTCGTTGAGATCGCGAGACCTGCCGATGAAGGAGGTCGAACCTCCCTGCGAAAGGCTCTGGGAACTCCTGAGATCGAGATTGACCTCTGAAAGTTCGAAAGCTTCGACCGGATCGGAATCCGCCTTCAAACACACCGCGCCGAAGGGCCGCGCCCGCACCTGCTCGCCGACCAGGTTCAGGGTCGTCCGGCCCAATAAACTCGTACCGGGTGGTGCGGCGCTTTCCATGCGCTGCGCCAGATAGACGGCTTCGCCGATCGCACGATATTTGAGGTCGAGCTCATGTCGTGCCGTCTTTATCACCAACTCGCCCGAACCCAACCCGACCCTGACCTCGACAGCGCCCCCCGAGAACGGCTGGCTCGCCTCGTGCTGGCGGGTCATGGCATGGATTGCTTCGGCGGCGAGACACGCTCTCAGCGCGTGGTCCTCCTGAGCACGCGGAACCCCGAACAAGGCCATGATGCCGTCGCCGAGCACTTGGTTCACCGTACCGCCAAAACGGTGAACCGCGTCGATCATGATCTGCAGTATGCCGAGGAGACGCTCGTCGGCATCCTCCGGGTCATGGTCCACGATCAAGCGGGAAGACTGCGCAATGTCGGCGAACAAGACCGTTACGAACTTGCGCTCGCCGTCGAATGGTCCGCCGTTCGACTGGTTAGCGACCAGTTCTCTATCCCTCCATCAAATGAACCGACTCAGCAAACCCGTCGGGCCCCCATTCCGCGTGAGCTCATCAGAGCCCGAAATCGTTTCACCGGCTATCCATTCTTTAATCTTTGTTGCCGCCAGGCTACCGACAATGCTTCTATCCCTTTGTTCCGAAGTTCATACTAAGGGATTCTATGATGAATAGTCCATGACAAAGCAGCCCCCGCGCCTTTCGCCTCGGAGTAGAATAAACAAGTTGAAGTTTATGATAGACTTTACCGTTGAAGTAGGTATGCTTTTAGTGGTCTCTGACAAGATGCGGAATTCAATTGGAAGTAGAAATTCTTGCCAGAGTGAATCCAAGTCTTTGGGGTGGCTTTTCCGTAGACCAGTTGGAAATGGAGCAGAGCGTTATCATGGGTAGTCGGCGAGACTCAAGAACAGCGTATGTCGATTCACATGTTGGTAGTCGACTGCGTGAAAGACGGATTCTACTGGGCCTAAGCCAGACACGCTTGGGAGAATCCCTGGATCTGAGCTTTCAGCAGATCCAGAAATATGAACGCGGCATCGATCGAATCAGTGTCGGCCGCTTGGTGCACCTCGCCCATGTGCTCGAGGTACCGATAACCTATTTCTTCGAGGAACTCATCGAACACGGTTTTGCCGACGGCTCCGACAGCCCGGTTCGGGCCGCCGTGTCGACGCACGCAGGTGAGAGGGCCGAAGATCCAATGTCGAGAAGGGAAACCCTCGAATTGGTCAGGGCCTACTATCAGATCGAACAGCCGGACTTGCGGAAGCACGTGTTCGCTCTGATTCGCTCGATCGCGACCAAGGAGCACTGAAGATTCCCGGTTGTCGGGAGCCGGTTTGGGCGAAGACCAGTTAACCGGATACGTTCTTGACCTGTGCGACGTACCGGTTACTCGCCACGTGACAGTGTCCGTGGTGAGTGGAGTCTTGCGATCCGCCGGAATAGATCCCCTGCGGCGGGTCGTTTTCGGCCGTATCTCGGTGAAGGATTCCTTAACCCCGATCGATCGGATTTTTCACGCCTTCCGGCAACTATTAATTCACCAATAACCCTGAGAATCCCTGCGGTGTGACACTGCGGTGACACACTGCGGTGTGACAGGCTGCACTGCCCCGCTGGTACCAGCTGGCAATCCACGACAAGGTGGCTCGAACCCACAGGGAGAGGACTGGATTGGCTGACCACATTGGCGAGAACGCGGCCTCCCGCGGGGTGGATGGCCCGAGCGTCAACGCGCCGGGGGACGACCTCCGCCGGTCGGGTGGAGGCGCCGCGAAAGCGGGCGCCCCATCGGCGGCCGACCAGAGCCGAAACCGCGGGCCGGTGCAGCTCGATATCCTGAGCCGCCTCGACGGCATCGACTTGATGTCCAACATCTCGATCATCATCGAAAACGTTCCCGAAGGCGCTCAGCTCTCGACCGGCAAGAACAATTGGGACGGCACCTGGTCGCTCACCCCGATCCATCTCACGAAGCTCACATTCACACCACCCGATTCCGGCGAGGACGAATTCACCCTGACCGTCCGGGTCATCAGCATCGACACCGACGGCTATGGTGTGGCGACAACGGAAGCCCTCTTCGATTTCACGGTCCCGGCCAACGGCGACGACGCGACGCAGGCGCCGGCCCGCGAACTGCCGTCCACGGTCGATACGGCCATAGAGGTTCCCAAGGATAAGGCCGAACGGCTCTTGGCGGACATGGAGGCGAAGTGGCGCGCCGAGGAAGAGCGGCGCCTGATCGCGGCGGAATCAAAGTGGAAGGCCGAAACGGAAGCCAAGTGGCGCACCACGATACAATCGCGCCTGACTGAAATAGAGGCCAAGCGCCTGGCCTCGGTCGACAAGGGCGATACGGAAGTAGAAGCCAAGAATCGCGCCGAGGAGGAAAAGCGTCAGGCGATCGAGCAAGTCAAGCGCGAGGCCGCGGAGGAGAAGCGCCGCGCGGTCGAAGAGGCGCGGCGCGAGGCCGAAGAGGAGAAGCGCCGCGCGGTCGAAGAAGCCACCCGCCTGACCTCGCGGGGTCCACGTGACGACGACGGTGACACCACCGGCGGAAGGGCCGACGCGGAGCAACGGCTGGCCGCGGAGAGGACCAAGTGGAAGGCCGAAGAGGACCTCCGCCTGGCGGAAATGGAGGCCAGGTACCAAGCCGAGCTCGAGGCCCGATTGGACGAGGTGGTAGCCTAACAGATGGCCGAGCTCGAGCAGCGCCTTCGGGAGGAGGAAGCCAAGCGCGTCGCCGAGGAAGAAAAGCGTTTGGCCGCCGAGGAGGCCGCCCGCCTGGCCGAAGAGGAACAGCGCCTCGCAGGTCAACAATCCGAGCGCCTTGCCGGGGCCAAGAAACGCCTGGACCAGGCGGCTGGCCGAGGCCGAAAAGCGCATCGCTCAAGAGGAGGCCCGACGCCTGGCGGAGGCGGAGGCCAGATGGAAGGCCGAGGGCGAACAACGCCTGGCCGCCCTGGAAGCCAAGCTAAAGGCAGAGGGTGAGCAGCGTCTGGCTGCCGAGGACGCCAAGCACAAGGCCGAGGACGAGCTCCGGCGGGCCGCCGAGGAGGCCAAGCGGAAGCTCGAGGCAGAACTGGGAAAGGCGGCGGAGGAGGCCCGCCGCCAGACGGAGGCGGAAAAACGCCGCGCCGCCGAGGAAGCCAGGGCCAAAGCGCAGGAAGAACTGCGCCGCGCCACCGAGGAAGTCAGACGCCAGACCGAGGAGGAGGTGCTCCAGGCCGCCGAGGAAGAGCGGATCCGCGCGGCGGAAGAGAAGCAGCGCGCCGCCGAGGAGGCCAAGCGCAGGGCGAAGCTTGAAAAGCGCAAGGCGGCGGAAGAGGCCCGACTCAAGGCCGAGGAGGAGAGAAGACGGGCCACCGAACGCGCCAGGCAAAAGGCCCAGGAAGAACGGCGCGCCGCCGCCGAACAAGCCAAGCGCAAGGTCGAGGCACGCCGCCGCAAGCTGACGGCGGACAAGGACGACAAGGCCGAGGACGCCAAGCGCCGCGCCGCGGAGCGGGCCAAGGCCAAACTGCACGGCGGCGCCTCCACCGGCGCGGATCAGAGGATGCGCGAGGCCGAGGAGGCAAAGCAACGGGCGCGTGAAAGGGCCAAGCGCAGGGTGCAGGAGAGCAAGTTCCCGGACCGTGCACGCGGCCGGCGGCAGGCGGCCGATAGCGTGCGGGAGACCGCAAGACGCTTGCTGAACGACGGCGAGGCACCGACCGAAGTACCGGTCACGCTCGAGGCCGCGCCTGTAGAGCCACTGCCCGTACAAGCGGCGGCCACCGAACCCATCGAAAGTGAGCTCGAAACCGGGGCACCCGCCAAGGGCAGTGCCGAGGAAGAAAGACAGAAGTCGGCTGAGAGGGCCAGGCGAAGGTTGGGCTCGAGCGGGTCGGCCAAGGCTGGAAAAGCCTCCAAGAGCGGGCTGTTCGGATTCTTCAAGAAAGGCTGAACAGCCGACGGCGTTCCCGCTGGAGGATGGCCGACTATGCCACGCGACCCGGGTCGGTCCCGCCGCGGATCCGGGGGCCCGGCCGCCTGGTCCGCAAACGACAAGACCGATCGCAAGATATCGACATCCGTGATCACGACCGGGATAGCCGGCACCAGCATCGCTTGTCGCTCGCGATCTCGGACCGAAGGCCGCGTAGATCATCGACGACGAGAGTTCTGTGCGAAACACCCCACCGTGTTATTGTGAGGTCGATATGGCAGACACTCGCGGACCGCAACCGACCGCCTCGGTGACGCTTTCCGGGCAGGAGTGGGAAACACGAGCCACGGGAGACTACAAGCCGTGACCCGTGGCGCGGTTGCCGTGCTGGTGTTGCTGGCTTGGCTGCCAAGCGGCTCCCCGGCCTTGGGACAGGTGGAAAAGGATCGGATCGCCGCGATCGATGTCCAGCGAATCTATCGCGAATCCGCCGCGGCGAAGACGTTTCGCCGAGAAATCGACAAGCAGCGGGCCACGGTGCAGGACCAGTTTCGCGCCAGGGAGAAGGCCTTGCTGGAGACAGACAAGGAATTGAAGCGCCAGCGCACGATCCTGTCGAGCGAGATATTCGCCCAAAAGAGCCAGGAACTGGCCATGCAGGTCGCAAACCTGAATCGCGACATCCAGAACCACAACAAGACGCTCAAGGACCTCCTGGATCGGGGCATACGCGAAGTCCAGAAATCCCTGATCGTTGTGGTGCAGGAAATCGCTGTCGAACGCGGACTCGACGTCGTTATCACCGCCGGATCCGTGGTGCTTCAGGATCCCCGGCTGGATATCACCGAGGAAGCGATGGCGCGTCTGAACGCCAGATTGCCCGTGCTGTCCCTTGAAAAGCCCTGAGGCAAAGCCTTCGCGCGTTCCGCCAAGCGGCGCGACCCATCTTCCCGGATCGCGTTACACCGCAAATCGGACAGGACCGTTGCTTATGGAGAATTGTTACTATAACAAGCAATTCTACTAAAATACGCATCATCCTCTGTCTGGTCCGCCGTTGTTTGTGTTCACTATTTATAAAGCAGCGCCTGGGCAAGCTGTGCCAAACCAATTCGGCTTCACAGGAGGAGGCCATGGCACTGTCCAAACGGACATTCGAGACCATTCTTGATCTCATCGAGAACAAGGTCACCTGCATGGAAGGCTGGGACCAGACAACGGCCCGTGAACGGGCGAAGCTGGAAGCTTGCCGGCGCGAATTTATCAGCGTGTGCGAGCCGAAAGGACTGTCGGATCAGGCCGGGATGGAAACGCTGCATCAAGACGCGCCCCATAGAGCCTGACGGGCGTCGCCCCGAGGCGGAGCGTTTCGCGACCAGGACTTTCCCTGGACAGCGCGCCCCCGGATCGATTACCCAGAGGCGGGTCAAGAGTAGAGAATGGGGCGAAACATGCCGCGGATCCTGATGGCGGCATTCCTCTTTGCGATCTTGTCGGGCGGAGTCCTTTGCGGCGATGCGCTGGCCAGGGACGGCTTTTACGGCAGCCTGACCATCATCGGTAGCTTGGCGGAAACGCAGGACGCCCGGAACGAGGGGACTCTGGGGGGCGCTCCGACGAACCGGAACCATCCCGACCAAGTGGCCGGCATCGGCGCCGCTCTGGGCTACGAGGTGAGCGTCTTGTCCGGAAAACTCCGCGCCGAAGTGGAGTTTCATTACCGCTTTCGCTTCGATTTTGACGAGAATCGACCAGTTGTCGGCGCCCTGCCCGACGCCGGTCTGGACAGCAATCTCGCCAGCACGACCGGCTTGGTCAATTTCAACTATCTGGTCGATCTCGGCACCGCTCTGTCTCCCTACCTCGGTGCCGGCCTGGGTGCCACCTACTACAGATCTGACAATGAATTCAATGATTTCGGTGCACTCGGTCGGTCCACGGATATCTCCACCGGTACGAACTTCACGTGGGCGTTGAACGCCGGGGTCCTGTGGCAGGTGGCCGAGGACCTGCAGATCCTGCTCGGCTACCGGTACATCGATATGGGCGAGATCGGGTTCGGCAGCTTCGCCGGGGGAGGCGTCCAGGTGACTGCGGACTATGTCTCCCATGACGTAATTCTGGGCTTGAGCTTCGAATTCTGACCGCTCCCCCCTGTTATCGCGGTCGCGGCGCGTCATCTCCGCGCGGACGGTTGGCGACCGTGAAATAGGTGCGATTTCCTATCAGACTGCTCCGCCCGACCGGGCCCGCCGCGCTTTTCCGCCGAAGTGTGACCTCCGTCACTTCCGGCAGCACTCGCGAAGCCGTATCTCCTGACCAGCAACCTCCCCATTTCCTCCCCGCGTTACCGAACGGGCCCTCCCCCCGGCTTGGTAACCGAATCTTGGACCCGCCGGCCGCCAGAGGCCGGCGGGTTTTCTCTGGCGGCAGGGTTGCAGAAGTCGGCCCCGCCACCCCTCCAGCCGCGACGGTCACTATTAACCTCCCTTGGTACCAATCCACAAAGTTGACACAGCGAATCCGGCCCGGGCATGGCATGTTGATGACTGCAAGGTGATGCACGAAATCCTCAGCGATGGGAATCAGCCGCGACGGTCTTCCCCGTCGACCGGGAGGAGTAGGTAGCTTGGCACTCTGGGAAAAACTGAGAACGTCTCTGGCTCAGCGCAGCGAGTCCGTGACGGCTGCACGCGTGAGCGACCTGAGACTGGCGGCAAGCTTTGTCAGGTCGATCGAATCCGAGGACCCCGAGGTCAATCTCGAGATCCAACGGATTGCGCGGCAAATCTCGTATGTTGCCGATAGATTGAACGAGCCTGCGGAGACTTCGAACGAGCCCTGTCACACCTGACCGGCTGGGCCGGATCCAGGATCGCAGGGCGGCCGCCTTGATAGGGCGCGGCATGCCGGAATTTCGAGACCAAGGGTCGCCGGTTTGGTGTTCTCAGGGCTTGGCGCCGCGGTCCATTGCCGCAAAGCAAGCTAGGTCGAATGGACGAACTCGATGCTGCTGCTCTCGAATTCCGGGGCCGCGATCACCCTCCCGGCCGGAAAGCGTATGGTCGCGGTTGTTCCGCGGCCAAGTTCGCTTTCGATCTCCAGGCTGCCGCCGTGCAGCTTCAAGATCTGTTCGACCAGCGGCAGGCCCAAACCGGTGCCCTCGTGCTCGCGGTTGAAGGCACTGGCCACCTGGACGAAAGGCTCGCGCACCTTGGGAAGGTCCTGGGGCGAGATTCCGATGCCGCTGTCCTGGACCCTGAGCCGATAGCCGCCGTCCGAATCCCCGGCCAGGGAGATCACGATCGCACCGCCCTCCCTGGTGAATTTGATGGCGTTGGACACCAGGTTGATGGCGGCCTGACTGATCAGCCGGGAGTCGGCGCGCAGCTTCGGCGTCTGGGCCGGAATGTGAGAAACGACCTTTACGCCCTGGGCGACCGCCTTCTCCCGCAGCATGCGCAGGCACTGGCCCACCACCACAGGAAGCTCGACTTCGGTCTCGTCCAGGGACAGCCTGCCTGATTCGGCTTTCGAGAGATCCAGGATATCGTTGATGATGCCGAGCAGATGGTTTCCGCTGTTGTGGATGTCCTCGACATAGGAGGCATAGCGTTCCGATCCGAGCGGCCCGAAGACCTGTCTCAAGAGGATTTCCGAAAACCCGATGATGGCGTTGAGCGGTGTTCTGACCTCGTGGCTCATGTTGGCCAGGAATTCGCTTTTGGCCCGGTTGGCGATTTCGGCCTGTTCCCGCGCCGCCTCGGCTTGTTCCTTGGCCGCGCGCAGTTCGCGCTCGGCCCCCTTGCGCTCGGTGATATCGCGCGCGAAGGCACAGCTGTACGACTCGCCGTCGAACTCCACGTAGTTGGCCGAGACGTCCATGGGAACCATCTGACCGTCCTTGGTCAGATAGCGAGATTCGAATGCCAGCGACCCGGCGGTCTCGAGCGACTGCCAGTGCTGCGGCCAAGCCTGCGGCGGAAGACTTGGATCTATGTCGTGAACCGTCTTCGACAAAAGCTCTTCGCGCGTATAGCCGAGCGATTGCCAAGCCTGCTCGTTGACGAACAAGAGCCGCCCGTCAGGACCAATCCAGAACGCGCAGATGGCGGCCCGCTCGATCGAGAACTGCGGCAATCTCACCGCTTTTTCGCTCTCCTTTCGCTCGCGGACGATGCGCTCCATGAAGACCACGGCCAACATGGCCAAGGCGCTCATGATCACGCCGAGAAATTCTTCGCTGTTGCTCCCCACCGCAGAATAGGACCGATCCGGCGCATAGTAGACGCGGGCCCCATAGTAGATGGCGATTGTGGCCGACATGAACGCGGTCATCGCCGCGAGGAAACCGAAACGCCAGTCCTCGAAGCGCCGCAGCAACGCCAGGGCCGCGCCGAAGGCGAATACGCTGATCAGGATTGAAGCAATTAGACTGATGCTCATCCCTGCCCCCGTTGGCCCCCGCTTTCGTCAATGCCTCGGTGAACTCAGCACGATCCGGACAGGTTCAAGGGAAACCGGCCCAACCTGCCCGAGCTTAATAAAATACCCGGGAATTCCTAAAAATTGGGTTATGAACTTATTAACACGACGGAAAGCCGGCGCGGAGACGCCCGGGACAACGCGCCGACGGTAGGATACCAAGGCTGATCGAGCATGACCCCTGGTATGACGCAGGTGCGCCACAGGAGGCCAGGAAGACGCTCCCTGACCCTGGGACCCTGGGAAACGTGGATGGGCCCGGAGGGGAGCCTTCAGGCGTATGAGCGGCCCAGGGAAGCGATCTGATCCGGCTTGGCTGGGACGGTCACTCGTAAGAAGTAGACAAGGCCGGGGCTTTCGCCACCCCGGCCTTGATTTCGTCGATCTATCCCGACGAACCGGCTAACCGGTACGTCGACCTCTCTTAGCCGGCTGAGATCACGGCGGCGGAGAGCTCGGCGGACACCGTGCCGAACAGGTTCGACAGGGACTCGCCCATGCCGCGCAGGGCGGCGATGGCGGCGACCGACACCAGAGCGGCGATCAGGCCATACTCGATGGCCGTGGCGCCGGATTCGTCTTTTGCGAATTCGAGCAGCTTGTTCAACATTTTCATCACCTCAATCGGTAATTTGGTTAGCGCCTAGGAAGCTGAGACCGTGTTGCAGGACTCACAGCCAATCAAAGTAAAATCGTACATACAGATTAATATCTGGTTGATATACTGTAATATTTGATTTGTATTTAAATAGTATTTTCCGGAAATTCTTCATTTAACTGAGATCACCAAACGAACGTCTCCGGATATGGCGATTGGAGACCGGAGCCCCCGGCCCGCAGCCCGGCGAGCAGAACGATCGCGCGGGCGCCGGCAGCGGATCGAACCGTAAGCGCGCGCATTGATGTAAATCATCGCAATGCCGCTGATATCCCGGAATAAATGGGGCTCGACGGGGAAGCGCAATGAACCTTGAGGCAGCGTGGCCATGGCCGGCCCTTACATCGTTCGGCCTCTCGCCCCAGAGCGGATTGCACAGGCCTTTCCCTTGGTGATGGTCCTCGATCCGGGATTGACTCTCGATCGTTGGTCCCATTTCGCGGCCGCTTTCGTCCGATCGTTGGATTCGCCGGAGCCGCGCGAGATCATCACGGTACAGAATGAACAGAGCTATATTCACGGCCTCGCATCGTGTCGGTTGCGCCGCGACCTGCGCCATGACCGCGTCCTGGAGGTGGAGAACTTCGTAAGTCTCGATCTGACCGGCCACAAATGTGCCGCCCGCGCGCTCCTCGAGGGAATGGAGGAACTGGCGCGGGACTGGAACTGCAGCCACATCTGCCTGTCGTTGCTCAATCCGCGCCTGCGGGACTACCTGCGCGACGCCCGTCGCCCGGCGGGCGACCTCTTCGACTGTGCGGGCTATCGCGAAGAGCCGTTCCGCCTCGGCAAGGACCTTCCCGCCCCCGGGCGCTTGCCCCGAATCGCTTGAGTCGGGCTAGAATTCCCCGCTGGCCATTTCTTTGAGCCGTTCCGGCTGTCGCAGGATCACGCCGTGGGTCGTGGGAAGCGCGAGGATGCCGTCCTTGGCAAAGCGGGAGAAGGTGCGGCTGACGGTCTCGGTCGTGAGGCCCAGATAATCCGCGATGTCCGTACGGTTCATCGGCAAGTCGACGATGCAATCGGATCGTTCCCGTCGGCCCGCCTTCAGGCACCACTTCCACAGAAAGGTCGCGAGCTTCTCTTCGGCGGATTTGCACCCCAACAGCACCATCTGGTCCTGTGCGGCCTTGATCTCGTCGAAGGCCATGCTCAGCAACCGCCGCTCCAGACCCGGCAACTCGACGATCAAACGCTCGAGTTGCCGGCGCGGGAAACGGCACAGGGCCAACGAGGTCACCGCCTCGGCCGTAAAGGAATAGATGTCGGAATACGCGATACCGAGGAACCCCCCGGGCGACAGAAAGCCGGTGATCTGGCGACGGCCGTCCAGCAGCATTTTCGATAGCCTGACGGTTCCTTCCGTCACGGCGAAAACGGTGTCTGCCGGGTCGCCCTCGCAGAACACCACCTGTTCGGCCGCCAGCCGGGATCTGCCGGCGATGGCGCTCAAGCGCTCGAGCTCCTGCGGTTCGAGCGGCGCGCAGATTCCCGCAGCACGCACCGCACAGGCTTCACAGGGATTGTAGAAACGTGCAGACCCTTGGGCCGCCGTTCGGCTGTCACGCGTCGCTGCAGGCTGTAACGCCATGGACCTTCCCCCGTTTTGCCCGGGTGATTCGCCCAGTTATGATATGGGTTCGGCTCTCCGCAAATTCATGAACTTTCTCACCCCTACGCGCCCTGCAGGAGCCTGCGCCATCCACCGGGCGCGCGCCGGGCTAGGTGGTTCCACGTATGCTACGCCCAATTCGGGCGCGCGCCAAGGACGCACCGCCGTTCGGTCCTGCGGCCCCGGCGGACGCATCCCAAGGGGATGGAGAATCGATCAGGAAGGAATGGTGCCCAGGGGAGGAATTGAACCACCGACACCGTGATTTTCAGTCACGTGCTCTACCAACTGAGCTACCTGGGCAGGGATCTGCGGACCGCGAGCGCTTATAGGAAAAGTCCGGGGCTCTGTCCAGCCTTTCTAAGCAATTTCGGCGGTCCGGGGCCTTGACCCGGACCGGGTCTCGCTGGATGGTGCCACCATGCACCGCTGGCTTCCCACCGCGCTTCTGGCGCTCGTGCTGTCCCCCGCCGCCGCGGCCCCGGACATCGATCCCCGGCCCGACCCGCTCGGCTACCTGCGCCAGGCCCTGGCGGTGACCTGCGCGCTGGAGGACCTGGACGCCGGGGTGCTGGGCGAGCGTCTCGGCGGTGCCGGGATCCTGGACCGCAAGGCCTTCGGGGCGGCCGGCTGGCGGCGCCGCTACCGGCTCGGCTGGGGCGACGAGCTGGTGCTGATCCGCCACGCGCCGGATGGCCTGCTGCGGCGCTTTGCCGTCGAGTACCACCAGCGCCAGCCGGACGACGCGCTGAGGCCGGTCGCCACGGCGATCGCCGGCAGCGACTGTCGGATCTTCCACGGCCGCCTGATGCGCTACGACCTCGAGGGCCACGCGGTGGAGCTCGAGCTGCTCGGCGCGGGTCTCGCACCCAGTGGAGCGAGCGAGCCGCTCAACCCGCCGGTCCCCGCGGGCCGCGATCCGGGTGGCGTCACCGTCGCCCTGTTCGACAGCGGCCTCAACTACACCCTGCCGACCTTCTCAGGTCGCCTCGCCCGCGGCCGGGACGGCAACGCGTTGGGCTACGACTTCTGGGAGCTGGACGCCAGGCCCTTCGACAACAACCCGGTGGGCTCCGCCTTCTTCCCGGTGCGCCACGGCTCGGCGGTCGCCAGCGTCCTGATCGAGGAAGCGCCGCAGGTCCGGCTGCTGCCGTTCCGCTACCCGCGGCCGGACATGACGCGTATGGCGGATATGGTCCACGGGGCGTTCAAGACCGGTGCGCGGATCGTGGCCATGCCCATGGGCAGTGCCAACCGCAACGATTGGACTGAGTTTGCCGACGCGGTACGCGCCCTTTCGGATCACCCGTATCAAATGCTCTTCGTCGTCTCGGCCGGCGACAACGGGCGCAACATCGATGAAGAGCCCGTCTATCCCGCGGCGCTGGACCTCGACAACCTGCTCGTGGTGACGTCCTCCGATGACCTGGGCCGTCTGGCGCCGGGCTCGAACTGGGGGCGCGAGAGCGTCGACCTGATGGTGCCGGCCGAGGAGCTGCGCATCGTCGACTTCACCGGCGCGCCGGGGCGGGGTTCGGGTTCCAGCTTCGCCGTGCCGCGCGTGGCGGCGCTGGCCGCCCGCCTGCTCGCCGCCAATCCGGACTGGCGCGCGCCCGAGCTGAAGGCCGCGATCCTGGCCCGCGCCCAGCCACCCCCCGGCGACGGCCACAGCCCGGTGCGCCACGGCTGGCTCGCCGACCCGGCGAAGGACGCGCCGCGCTAGGCGCCAAGCCCCGCGGCGCTGCTACAGATCGAGCCTGGCCACGAACTTCTCGGCGTTTATGACGACGTCGTCCTCGCCGACCTGGTCGAAGGGGTTTTCCAGATGGTGCTGGATGTTGTCCAGGCCGACCAGGATCAGGCTGAACAGGATCGGCATGAGGTATTCCAGGCCGACCGAGAAGTCCTTGGCGATCTCGGCGAAATAGGGGCCGTAGAGGATCGGCAGGACCAGGATGAAGATGTCGCTGTAGGCCCGCAAGGTGACCGGGGTCCGGTATTGATAGATGTGCTTCATGGTCTCGAAATAGCCGATCATCTTGCTCAGGTACTGGTTGCAGCGCGAGACCTCGCCCGAGGCGAGGCCCTGGTGCCGCAGCCCCCTGATGAACAGCGACAGCTCCGAGAAATTCCGGTAGACGGCTTCCTCGTTGGCCGTCATCTGGTCCAGCGGCGCGGTGAAGAGCGCGCGGCAGCTCGCGAGCAGATCGCCCATCAGCGCTTTGATCCGGTCGCGCGTGGCCGTGTCGCTCTCCTCGAGCCAGTCCCGCGCGGCGAAGTAGATGGCCCGGCCGTGCGCCTTGATCCCACCATACTTGTCGAGCGCGGCCTCGCGCCGCTTGTAGGCGCCGCCGATCGAGAACACGATGGGAAAGATCACCGCCGTGGCCATCAGCGTCAGCGGAAAGTCCGCCGTCAGACCGTAGGTTCGGCACAGCAGCATGGAGCCGCAGGCAAGTGCCGCCACGACCACGGCCTTGAGGTTGATGACGGTCGCGATCTGGCGCAGCTGTCCCACCCGTCGGTTCTCCCCTAGGGACACAATGAGGATGCCGGCGCGCCCGGGCCTGCGGCCCAAAGGACGCCGGCGCACATACCCTCCTAAGGCGTCGGGGTTACAAAAGCTCTAACTCCGGACCCGATGTCCGTTCTGGACATGTCAGCAAACATACCGCCGCCCCCAGCCCGGCACTTCTGCCCATAGCCCAGGCTGACCAGCGGTTGCCGGACAATACGGTGCCGGGAGCCTTACTGCGCGTTCAATTGCTTGGCTGGGCCCAGGTCCGCGACCCAGTCCTGCGCCGAGCGACACCAATACTGCACTTTTGGCCGGAGTTCGGCCCGCTGGCGCGCGGTTCCCACACGGAGGTTGAGTGTTTTCGGCCCATCTCCAATCGAGGTCGAATAGATCGGTGACGCGCATTCAGGACAGAACAGCTGGTGGCTCGTCGCACCGCTTTCAGCCGTCTTGATATAAGTCTTGGGCTCGCCGGAAAGGAGCTCGAAGGCCTCTTCTGCAAGAGGCACGGCCCACCGAAAGGCTGACCCGGAGATTGTCTGACAGTCCGTGCAATGACAAACGTAGACTTCGTCGGGATCGATTTCGGCCCGATACGTGATGTAGCCGCAATGGCACTCGCCGTCGATTTTCATAATCCAGCTCCTGCAAACGACTCCCGATAATTCAGCCGGCCTCACACATTGGCAGACAATGGGCATTACCGCTCAGGGTCACCGACCGTTTTGGAAAGGCAGTCGTGGGCTGGGCCGCAGTCGGAGGAACATCGGATGTCCGCCGCCACGACGTCGCCGTCTTCTTCATGAGCACACAGCCTACCGCGGCAGGGTCAGCGCGAGGGTCCGGGGCGCCCCGTCGCGCAGCAGCGCGACCTCCAGGGTCTCGCCGGGGCGGTGCAGGTCGAGGGCGGCCAGGGCCGCGCTCACCTTGCGCACCCGGCGCCCGGCGAGCGCCGTGATCACGTCGCCGACCGCGAGTCCCGCCTTTTCGGCCGCGCCGCCCGGCAGCAGGCCGGCCACACGCACGCCGGCCAGAGTCCGGCGCTCGGCCTCGCTCAGCTCCTCCAAGGCCATGCCGGGCGTGGAACGCGCCACGCGCCCGAGGTCGATCAGGTCGTCGGCGACCCGGCGCACCATGGCCAGCGAGACCGCGAAGTTGACGCCGATGTTGGCGTCGGACTCCTTGGTGAAGATGGCCGAGAGCAGGCCGACCAGCCGGCCCTCCCGGTCGACGAGCGCGCCGCCCGAGGCGCCGGGGTTGACCACCGCGTCGGTCTGGATGAAGTCCTCGACCGGGTTGAAGCCGACG
>CAMYMY010000066.1 GCA_947259625.1 uncultured Kiloniellales bacterium
GTCTTCGATACGCCGCGCGACAAGCTGATCTGGGACGTCAGCCACCAGTGCTATCCGCACAAGATCCTGACCGGCCGGCGCGACCGCATCCGCACCCTGCGCCAGGGCGGTGGGCTGTCCGGTTTCACCAGCCGCAAGGAGAGCGAATACGATCCCTTCGGCGCGGCGCACAGCTCGACCTCGATCTCCGCCGGCCTGGGCTATGCCGTGGCGCGCGACTTCGACGGGCGGGACAGCAACGTCATCGCCGTGATCGGCGACGGCGCGATGAGCGCCGGCATGGCCTACGAGGCCATGAACAACGCCGGCGCCATGAACAGCCGGCTGATCGTGATCCTCAACGACAACGACATGTCGATCGCGCCGCCGGTCGGCGCGATGAGCGCCTATCTGTCGAAGCTGATCTCCTCCAAGCCCTATGCCTCGATGCGCCACTTGGCCAAGGACCTGGCCAAGAAGTTTCCCAAGCCCCTGGAGAAGGTGGCCAAGCGGGCCGAGGAATACGCCCGCGGCATGCTGACCGGCGGCACCCTGTTCGAGGAGCTCGGCTTTTTCTATGTCGGGCCGTTCGACGGCCACAACCTGGATCACCTGTTGCCGGTGCTCAGGAACGTGCGCGACACGGACCACGACGGGCCGGTGCTGATCCACTGCGTCACCCAGAAGGGCAAGGGCTACGATCCTGCGGAGGCGGCGGCCGACAAGTACCACGGCGTGGCCAAGTTCGATGTCGTGACCGGCAAGCAGGACAAGCCCGCGCCCAAGGCCATGGCCTACCAGAACGTTTTCGCCAAGGCACTGATCGCCGAGGCCGAGCAGGACGACAAGATCGTCGCGGTGACCGCCGCCATGCCCTCGGGCACCGGCCTCAACAAGTTCGCCGAGGTCTTCCCCAAGCGCTGCTTCGACACCGGCATCGCCGAGCAGCACGCCGTGACCTTCTGCGGCGGGCTGGCCTGCGAGGGCTACAAGCCCTTCGCGGCGATCTATTCGACCTTCCTGCAGCGCGCCTACGACCAGGTCGTGCACGACATCGCGATTCAGAGCCTGCCCGTGCACTTCGCAATCGACCGTGCCGGCATGGTCGGCGCCGACGGCGTGACCCACCAAGGCAGCTACGACATCGCCTACCTGGGCTGCCTGCCGGGCTTCGTGCTGATGGCGGCGGCGGACGAGGTCGAGCTCATGCACATGGTGGCGACCCAGGCGCAGGTCGACGACCGGCCCACGGCCTGCCGCTTCCCGCGCGGCGAGGCGCTGGGGCTCGAGATGCCCGCGCGCGGCACGCCGCTGGAGATCGGCAAGGGCCGGATTATCCGCGAGGGCACCAAGGCCGCGATCCTGTCCTACGGCACGCGCCTGGCCGACGCGCTCAAGGCGGCCGACGCGCTGGCGGCGCGCGGGCTCCCGACCACCGTGGCCGACGCCCGCTTCGCCAAGCCGATCGACCGGGACCTGGTGCGCCGCCTCGCGCGCGAGCACGAGGTGCTGGTGACGGTGGAGGAGGGCGCGATCGGCGGCTTCGCCACGCAGGTCATGCAGTTCATGGCGGGCGAGGGCCTGCTCGACAACGGCCTCAAGTTCCGGCCGCTGACCCTGCCCGACGCTTTCATCGATCACGACAAGCCCGCGGTCCAGATTCAACAGGCCGGGCTCGACGCCCCGGCCATCGTGGCCGCTGTGCTCTCCGCCTTCGGCATAGAGGACGAGGCCCTGGAGACCCCGGCCCGCGCGTGACCCGCGCCGGTGCCCGCTTGCGCATCGGGAGGCTTTTCCCAATAGTCCGCGAAAAATAGGGACTGTCCCTATTTTTCGTCGATATTGGACCCGAACCGGGTGCAGCAAACTATCCAAGCCGGATGAGTGAATTCTGCATTATGGAAGTAATAAACGAGAAATAGGGACAGTCCCTATTTTCTTCCTCACTGCTGACGGGGTTCCTTGCGTGGCCGGCCCCGGGGGCGCGGCTCGAGTTGCAGGCCCAGTCTAGCCGCAATCCTTTCAGCCCAGGTCGTCTCGCCCCAGGGTGTGCCCCGGGCGATGTTTCGTCTGAGGGCGACCAGCTCGTCGGGCGGGTCCGGCTCGTTCAGCCAGTCGAGCCAGTCGGCCGGGCGTGGCACCGGGCCGGGGGTTATCGGCACCGGCGAACTACCGGGACCGCATCCCGCGCTCGACCAGGACCAGTCCTGGGCGCGTTCGACGAGCCGGGCGCGCACCGGATTGCGCTCGACGTAGCGCAGCACCGTCAGCAGATGCGCGTCGTCCTGGATGACGAAGCTCTTGAAGCGGCCCTGCCAGAGATGGCCCGACGTGCCATGACGCCTGTGGTGTCGACGGACATGCGTGGTCATCAGCCATTGCATCCAGCGGCCCAGGTCGCCGTCCGCCTCGGGCCGGACGACGAGGTGGAAGTGGTTCGGCATGAGGCAATAGGCCAGGTGGTGCATGGGCACCTTCTCGCCCGCCTTGGCCATCAGGCCGAGGAAGCCTCGATAGTCCGCGTTGTCGTGGAACACGCGGGCCTGGGCGTTGCCGCGGTTGAGGACGTGATAACAGAACCCGCCGGGGGCAATACGCGCCATGCGAGGCATGCTCCAACCTTAACACGAAAACCCAAAAAATAGGGACAGTCGCTTTTCTTGAGGCCGAAGAAAAATAGGGACTGTCCCTATTTCTTGGCGCCCAGCCCCCGGACTGCCCGTGCGGGGCATTTGATCCCTCCGGCGGCGGCGCGCTTGCGCAATTGCTGGGATTTCCCAATAGTCCGACCATGCGCAAGACGGCTTCGAGCGATAGCAGGAGCGCGCCTTTGCCGGCGGCGCCTTTGGCCGTCGGACCTTGGCGGCGCGAGGCCTGGGACACGCTGAGGCTGGCCGCGCCGCTGATGCTCTCGCAGCTGGCGGCGGTCGCGATCGGCACCACGGACATCGTGATGATGGGCTGGCTGGGGCCGGAGAAGCTCGCGGCCGGGGCGCTCGGCGTCAATTTCTACTTTCCGATCTATCTCTTCGGCGTCGGCCTGGTCAATGCGGTGACGCCGATGACGGCCCAGGCCCTGGGCGCGCGCCGCTTCGGGGTGGTGCGGCGCACCCTGCGCCAGGGCCTGTGGGTCGTCCTGGCCTACACCGTTCCGATCAGCCTGCTGATCTGGGAGGCCAGGCCGGTGCTGATCGGATTCGGCCAGACCGAGACCAACGCGCTTCTGGCCGAGGGCTATCTGCGGGCCGCGGTCTGGGGTCTCGGGCCGAGCCTGGGCGTGGTCACCCTGCGGTGCTTTCTCTCGGCGCACTCCAGGCCGCGCTCGGTCCTGGTGGTCACGATCCTGGGCGTGGGTGTCAATGCGCTGGGCAACTATGCGCTGATGTTCGGCCACTTCGGCTTTCCCGCGCTCGGCCTGGTCGGGGCGGGCATCAGCAGCGCTCTGGTCAACGTCTTCATGTTCCTGGCGCTGCTCGGCTTCGTCATGCGGGACCGGCGGCTGCGCCGCTATGCCCCGCTCACCCGCTTCTGGAGCGCCGACTGGACCCTCTTCCGCGAGATAGTCAGGATCGGGGCGCCGATCGGCCTCACGATAATGGCCGAGTCCGCCATGTTTTCGGCCGCCGCCTTCCTCATGGGGATACTCGGCACGACGCAGCTGGCGGCCCACGCGATCGCCCTGCAGTGCGCGGCCGTCGCCTTCATGGTCCCGCTCGGCATCAGCCAGGCGGCCACCGTGCGGGTCGGGCTGGCCGTCGGGGCCGGCGACCGAGCGGGCGTGGGGCGCGCCGGTTGGGCGGCGCTGGCGCTGGGCGCCTGTTTCGCGGTCTTCGGCGCGCTGGTGTTCTGGCTGCTGCCGCGCCCGCTGGCCGGTCTGTTCCTCGACCTGGGCGCGCCCGAGCACTTGCCGGTGGTCGAGCTGGCGGTCTCGCTGCTCGGGATCGTCGCCCTGTTCCAGGTCTTCGACGGGGCGCAGATCATTGCCGGCGGCGCCCTGCGGGGGCTCAAGGACACCCGCGTGCCCATGATCCTGGCCACGCTCGGCTATTGGCCGGTCGGCTTCGGCACCGGCGCCCTGCTCGGGTTTGCGTTCGGTTTCGGCGGCCTCGGCGTTTGGGCCGGGCTGGCGCTGGGGCTCATCGTGGTGGCGGTTCTGGCGATCTGGCGCTTCCACCGCCGGGACCGCTGGTCCGCGGCCTTTGACGGGCCGGCCCCGGCCGGCTAGCGCCCTAGGGCAGCCAGACCCACATGATCATCGGAACGGCGACCGCGACGATCAGAATGTCGAGCGGGATGCCCATTCGCGCGTAATCGCCGAAGCGATACCCCCCCGGCCCCATGACCAGGGTATTCGACTGATGGCCGATCGGCGTCAGGTACGGGGACGCGCTGCCGACCGCCACGGCCATCAGGAAGGGATCGATGGGCAGGCCCAGCTGTTGCGCGATGCCGACGGCGACCGGGGCCATCAGTACGGCCGTGGGCGTGTTGTGTATGAGGTCGGACAGCAGCATCGACACGACCATCAGCAGCGCCAGCATCGTCCAGGTCGGCACCGCCCCGGCCAGGGAGACGATCGCCTCGGCGATCAGCGTCGTCCCACCGGTCGCCTGCAGCGCCTCGCCGACCGGGATCAGGGCGCCGAGCAGCAGGATGATCGGCCATTCGACGGCTTCGTATACGTCGCGGATCGAAAGCGTCTTGGTGAGTATAAGCGCGGCGACCGCGGTGACGAAGGCGATCTGCACCGGCACGAAGCCATAGGCGGTGGCCGCGATGGCGCTGCCGAAGATTCCCATTGGCAGGAGGATCCGCCGCCGGCGGGCGACTTTCAGGCCGCGCTCGGCCAGAGGAAGGCACCCCAGGGCGGCCAGGACCTGCTGCAGGGTGTTCCGCTCGCCCTGGAGCAGCAGGACATCGCCGGTCTTGAACCGGATGCTGCCGAGGCGGGTCTTCGGGGCCTGGCCGCGGCGGGCCACCGCCAAGAGGTTGATGCCGTAGCGGTCGTGTATTCTCAGGCCGCGCATCGACTGCCCCTCGATCGGCGAGTTGGGCAAGAGCACGGCCTCGACCACCCTCACATCGTCGGAGCGCAGCTGTTCGGCCCGTATCTCCTGTTGGCCCGTCTGCTCGAGCTTGGCGCCGTCGAACAGAGGCTCCAGCGAGGCGGGGTCCCCTTCCAGGAGAAGTATGTCGTTCGGCCGCAGGCGTTCGACGCTCGACGGGGCGAGCACCCGGCGCTTGCCGCGGATGATCGCCATCACGGTCACCTCGTTCTCGCAGAGCTGCTCGATCTTGCGGACCTGCTCGCCGGCGAGAGTCGATTCCTCCGGCACGATGGCCTCGGTGATGTAGGCCTCGATGTGGAACCGGTCGTTCTCGTCGGTTTCGCCGCGCCGGTGCCGTGGAATGAGGCGCCAGCCGACGGTCGTGATGTAGACGAGTCCGACCGCCGCCACGGCGAGGCCGACCGGCGCAAAGTCGAACATCTTGAAGGCTGTGCCGGTGTATTGCTCGCGGAAGGTCGCAATGACGATATTCGGCGGCGTGCCGATCAGCGTGATCAACCCGCCGAGCAGCGTCGCGAAGGACAGCGGCATCAGCACCTGGGACGGGGACCGGCCGGCCCGGTATGCGTTGCGCAGGGTGACGGGCAGCATCAACGCCAGGGCACCGACGTTGTTCATGAAGGCCGAAAGAACCGCGGCAAGGCTGCTCGTCGCGGCGATCTGGTGACGCGTGCTTCCGCGCGTCGGCGCGAGAAGCCGCGCCAGGTGATTGACCACGCCGGAGACCTGCAGCGCCCGGCTGATCACGAGCACCGCCGCGACGGTGATCACCGCCGGATGGCCGAAGCCCGAGAAGGCGGCCTCCGGCGGCACGATGCCGAGATAGACCACCGCCAGCAAGGCGAGGATGGCGACGATGTCGTAGCGCCAGCGGCCCCAGATGAAGAGGGCCATCGTGGCGGCCAGGACAACGAAGACGGCTGCCTGTTCGAAGGTCATCACGGCCCGGACTCAACCTCTGGCTTCCACCGTCGCCAGCGTAGCAAGCATGGCGAAGTACGGCTATAGGGGACGATCCCCCGCGCGCCGAGCGGTTGCTGTCGCCCGAGATCGACAGCCGCGCCCAGCTGGATCGAGAGCGCTAAGCATTGATAGCCACTCCGACCGTCTGCCGCCGCGCTTGCCAAGCGGCGGCAATTTCCCCAAGACTGTTCCATGACCGCACCGCCTCCCAGCAACGCCGCCGCCCCTGCCGTGCCGGCCGCCGCCGCGCCGGCCGGGCCGTGGCGCGCCGAGGTCCGGGCGACCGTCCATCTGGCCCTGCCGTTGATCGTGACGCAGCTGGGGCAGGTCGCGATCCGCACCATCGACACCGTGATGCTGGGCTGGCTCGGTCCCGAGCAGCTGGCCGGCGGCGCGCTCGGCATCAACTTCTATTTTCCGCTCTACCTCTTCGGCCTGGGCGTCGGCGTCGCGGTCTCGCCCATGGCGGCCCAGGCGCTGGGGGCCGGCGACTTCCGCGCCGTGCGCCACAGCGTGCGCCAGGGCTTTTGGGCGGTCACCCTGATCGGTCTTCTGTTCGCCGTGCTGATCTGGAACGCGGCGCCCCTGCTACGCGCCCTGGGTCAGGCGGAAGGCAGCATCGTCCTGGCCGAGGCCTATCTCCATGCCGCCGTGTGGGGCCTGGTTCCGAGCCTGTGGGTGATCGTGCTGCGGGCCTTCGTCGTCGCCCATTCCCGGCCGCGCGCCGCCCTGGTCGTGATCGTCGCCGGCGCCTGCCTGCATGCGCTCGGCGACTACACCCTGATGTTCGGCCATTTCGGCTTTCCCGCCCTCGGCGTCGCTGGTGCCGGCATCAGCAACAGCCTGGTCCAGTGGCTCATGCTCCTGGCCCTGCTGATCTACACCCAGTGGGACCGGCGGTTCCGCCGTTACGCCCTGCTCTCCCGCTTCTGGCGCGCCAACTGGCCGCGGTTCCGGGAAGTGCTGCGGATCGGCATGCCGATCGGCCTGACCATCCTCGCCGAATCGGGCCTCTTCGCCGCCGCCCTCTACGTCATGGGCGTGCTCGGCACGGAGCAGCTGGCGGCCCACGCCATCGCCCTCCAGTGCGCCGCCGTGGCCTTCATGGTGCCGCTCGGTATCGGCCAGGCGGCCACGGTCCGGGTCGGGCTGGCGGCGGGCCGGGGCGACCGTCCGGCGGTCGGCCGGGCCGGCTGGATCGCGCTCGCCCTGGGCGCCGGCTTCAGCTTCGCACCGGCCGTCGTGTTCTGGGTGCTGCCGCGCGCGGTCATCGACCTCTTCCTCGACCTGAGCGCGCCCGGCAGCCTCGAGGTCGCGGCCATCGCCGTGAGCTTCCTCGCGGTTGCCGCCGTTTTCCAACTGTTCGACGGATTGCAGATCATCGCGGCCGGCGCCCTGCGCGGCCTGAAGGACACCCGCACGCCCATGCTGGTCGCGCTCGTCAGCTACTGGCCGATCGGCTTCGGCGCCTGCCTGTTGCTGGCCTTTCCGGCGGGGCTGGGCGGACTCGGCATCTGGCTCGGCTTGGCGCTCGGCCTGGTGATGGTGGCCGGCCTGCTCGTCTTGCGCTTCCACCGCCGCGAGCGGTTCTGGCGCCCGCCGGCCCCGGTCAGCCCCCCGCCCGGCGGATGACGGCGCGTGGCAAGCAGCGGGCCGACCAGCTGCTCGTCGAACGCGGCCTCGCGGAGAGCCGGGCGAAGGCGCAGGCCCTGATCCTGGCGGGCAAGGTCTACTCCGGGACCCGGCGCGTCGATAAGGCTGGCCAGCAGGTTCCGGAGGACGCGCCGCTCGACGTCAAGGGACAGGACCACCCCTGGGCCAGCCGCGGCGGGCTCAAGCTGGTCAAGGCCCTGGACCGCTTCGCGATCGACCCGGCGGGCCTGGTCTGCCTGGATATCGGCGCCTCGACCGGCGGCTTCACCGACGTACTGCTCGTCCGCGGGGCCGTCCGGGTCTACGCGGTCGACGTGGGCCACGGCCAACTGGCCTGGAGGCTGCGCCGGGAGCCCCGGGTCGTCGTGCTGGAGCGGACCAACGCCCGCAATCTCGGCGCCGAGCAGGTGCCGGAGCCGGTCGACCTGGTGGTCTGCGACGCCAGCTTCATCGGCCTGGAGACCGTGCTGCCGGCGCCGCTCGCGCTGACCCGCCCGGGCGCGCGCCTGGTCGCTCTCATCAAGCCGCAGTTCGAGGTCGGCAAGGGCCGGGTCGGCAAGGGCGGCGTGGTGCGCGACCCGGCGCTGCACGAAGAGGTCTGCCGGCGCATCGAGGCCTGGCTCGACGGCCGGCCGGGGTGGTCCGTGCTGGGCTTCGTCGAGAGCCCGATCACCGGCCCCGAGGGCAACAAGGAGTTCCTGATCGCCGCCAGGCGCGAGGGCCCGCGGGACAGGCTTTCTTAACGATTTGTCCTCTATGCTTGCCCCCTTATGTCCTTGCCCGCCCTGGATTTTCCCGGGCGGCGCTGTGATGGAGGGGCAACGATGCGCCTGGTTTCCTTTGCCGTGCTTTGTACGGCCCTTCTGCTGCCCGGCCTCGCCCCGGCGCAAGATGCGGCGGCCCCGAATGTACGCGTACGAGTCGGCGAGCACGGGGGCTTCAACCGCGTGGTCTTCGACTGGCGGACCCGGGTACCCTATCGCGTGGAGAACGGATCGAACCAGGTGACCGTGCATTTCGAACGGCCGGCCACGCTCGACCTGTCGGGCTACCGGCACAACCCTCCGCCTCTGGTCAAGAGCCTGGCATCGCGGCCCGACGGCGGCAAGCTGGCCGTTCAAATCGGTATTCCGATGGGCGCCACGCTGCGCCACTTCGAGCACGGCACCAAGGTGGTGATCGACGTCTATGCGCCGCCGATCAACGCCGCAATGGCCGGGGCCGTCCGGCCGATGCCGGCAATGCCCGAGAAGACGGCGACTCCCGCGAAACCGGCTGAGCCCGCTGCGAAGCCCGCCGGCTGAGCGAGGCAGCCGATCCTCGCTGTCCGGCTAGGCCCGCAGCGTCTCGAAGCGCGCGTCCTTGGTCCTGAAGTGCTTGTGGAACCAGGATGACAGGCATTCGTCCAGGGTCTTCCCGCAGGTCTCGCAGGCGCCGGCCTCGAAGGCGTCCATCATGAAGCGCAGTTCCTCGAGTAGCGTCTCGTGGTCGGTCTTGTGGAGGTCGTAGAGCTCGTACTTCTTCTCGCGCATGAGCCGTTCTTCCAGCGCGAAGTGCGCGCAGATCTGGGCATAGAGGTCGCCCAGGCACTCCGCGACCCGATCCTCGGAGCTCTCCGGGCCCAGGTTGGCGCAGGTCCGGTTGATCAACTCGACGAGGCGCCGGTGCTCGTAGTCGATGTAGACGATGCCGGTCTCGAACTCGTCCTTCCAGTCCAGGAGAGGCATGGCCGATCTCCTTGCAGTCGCTGACGGCCCCCAGTGTGCCACGTCGGCGTGCAGGCGGCGAGCGCCGAATGGGAGCGCCGCCATGGTGCCCATCGGCCGCGAGGGGCCTGGGCGCGCGAACAATGCCAAGGGTCGATATCAATGACCTTTGGCCTCAGACGTGCCGGCCACAGGACCGCTGAACTGATCCGATCCTTCGGTGCGCTTCGGAGATAGGCGACGAAGTCTACTTTCTAAGCCGCAAGGACGCCGAGCGCGAAATCCGTCATCGTAAGCGAGAGAACCAAGCCTTGGAGCGGCTTTGCGACCGAAAGGTCGTGCTCGCCGAGGATACAGTCGTGACCTGCTACCGCTCCCGACGGAGCGACCAGAGAACCATGCTTCGCAACGGGAGGGAAAGCGCGTGAACGCGTCAATTGCTCGGCGCTCGGGGCACAATGCTAATTTCACGGCAGCCATCTGGCGCTTGACCTGCGGGGTCCGGCGGCGAAGCTCGAACGGACGGCGGCAGTGCGAAGAAATTCGTACTGTCCACGAATTAACAGTGACCCGATGGACAGCCGCTACAGCGGCAAGGCCGTTGCCGCGCTCGGCGCGAGCCGCTAAAGAAGCGCCATGAAGAAGAGAAGCGCCATGGAGAGCGCCCAGGCCCTGCCCGGCGCGAGCGTGCCCGGCGACTCCGCGCAGATCACCGCCGGCACCCTGCTCGGCATCCGGGCGGTGCTGATCCGCCCCGAAGAGCCCTTCGTCCTGACCTCGGGCCGGGCCAGCCCGGTCTATGTCGACTGCCGCAGGATCATCTCCTTCCCGCGCGCCCGGGACCGGCTCATGGACCTGGCGATCGAGACCCTCGTGCGCGCGGCCGGCGCCGAGGCCTTCGACGTGGTGGCCGGTGGCGAGACCGCCGGCATTCCCTTCGCCGCCTGGATCGCCGAGCGCCTGGATTTGCCGATGATCTACGTGCGCAAGAAACCGAAAGGCTTCGGCCGCAACGCCCAGATCGAGGGCACGTTCGAGGAGGGCGCGCGCGTGCTGCTGGTCGAGGACCTGGCGACCGACGGCGGCTCCAAGCTCAACTTCGTCGAGGCGATCCGCCAGGCCGGCGGCGAGATCGCCCACTGCTTCGTGATCTTCCACTACGGCATCTTCCCGCAGGGCGCGGCGGCGCTCGCCGAAGCCGGCGTTGCGCTGCACGCGCTCGCCACCTGGTGGGACGTGCTGCAGGTCGCCGAGGACCGGGGTGAGCTGTCCGAGCAGGCCGCCCAGGACGTGCGCGCCTTCCTGGAGGACCCGGAGGCCTGGTCCGCCGCCCACGGCGGCAAGACCGGCGCGGAGGCCGCCACGAAGGGCTAGGATATCAAGAGGGCGCGCCGGTCACCCTGCGGTTTCGCCCCGATCTTCGATCAGCCGCCACCCGAACTGGTCCTTGAAGTCCTCGAAGCACGCCTCGCAGATCCAGCGGTAATTGTCGGCCGTGGCATATCCCTCATGCAGGGAATCGGGAATCAGGATTTCCTCCGCGAACTTGGCCCAGCAGAACTCGCAGTGGTCATGATCCCAGGATTCGCTGTAGCGCACGTAGCGCTTCCGGCAAAGCTCAGCGCCCTTGAGATACTCCTCTTGTCCTCGTAGCCGCCAATCCTGCTGCACTGTCTCGCCCGCTCACTCGAGGTGGCCGGCGGGCGCCGGCTCCGGCAACGGCTGGCCCTGCAGGTAGGCCAGCGTGCCGGGGTGGAGCGGCAGGGCGCCCTCGCCGGCCGAGAGCGTGCGGGCGTCGGGGATCAGCGCGCGGTGCTCGGCCAGGGTGCGGGTGACCAGATAGGCGTGGCGTGCGGGGAAATCGGCGCGGGCGACCAGAAGGTGGCCGCCGAGCCCGAACAGGCCGGCGAGCGCCACCCCGCCGAAGTCGGCGAAGGGCGTATGCCCCCGGAGCAGGGCGGCCGCATCCGTGGCGGAGAGGATCGCGACGTCGAGCTGGGCGGTGCTCAAGAGGCTCGCCAGGCGCCAGGGGTCGGGCGCGCGGCTGGCCCGCGCCCTGCTGTCGGGCAGGTAGGCGAGAAGCGTCTCGGCCACCTGCTTGCCGAGCGGATAGCTCGGCGCATCGGCCCGGCTGGTACCGATCAAGAGGCGCCGCTTGCGGTAGACCACCCACTGTTTATACGGCGTGTGCCCCGAGGTCAGGACCAGCGCGGCGGTCGCCAAGGCTGCCGTAAGAAAGCCACGACGGTTCACCGCGCGTCCCTCCGGCCCAAACAAACCAACCGGCCCTCACCCTGTCCCTCTCCCGATGGGAGAGGGGACGATGTAGCCCCGTGCCGTGCGCAACTCCCCCTCTCCCATCGGGAGAGGG
>CAMYMY010000067.1 GCA_947259625.1 uncultured Kiloniellales bacterium
CCGGTGCAGACCGTTGGCGTCATGGGCGACGGGCGAACATACGAGTTCGTCTGTGCCCTGCGCGCGGTTACATCAGTGGACGGCATGACGGCAGATTTCTTTCCCTACGACATGGAGTTCCTGGGACGCGTTGCCACGCGCATCATCAACGAGGTGCGCGGCATCAACCGGGTGGTCTACGACGTGACCAGCAAGCCCCCCGGCACGATCGAGTGGGAATAGGGGTTTGATTTCTCTTGACTTTTCCTAAAGTGTTCTCTATATGTGCCCGCATGGCATACAAGACCGACACCAAAAATGAAAATCTAGCCGAGGTTACGGAGGTCAAGGAACGGCGCTGTCTCATGTGCAGCGAGCGTTTCGCGAGCGAATGGTCCGGCGAGCGCATCTGCAAGCGTTGCCGCCAGACCGCCGCTTGGCGCCAGGGCTGAGCGGCACCGCTCTCCTCTGGCCACGCGCTTTGGTGGATGTGTCCACCGCTTGATGCAGATCCTGGCGAGCCGGGCCTGTCCGGTACGCTAAGGCTGCCGAGCGGCGCTGTGCTTGTGCCCACGGCGCCCGTCGGGCGATAGCGGCGAAAACGATCCGTAAACTCCTGTAGACCGGGACGTTGTCGGCCGTCATCTCGCCGGCCCGCCAGGATCTTCCCCGCCGTTTCCGCGCGGCGTAGTCTTTGACGGTCGTGATCGGCGACTGTTGCGGAACTGGCGGTGAAGCCATGAGAGCCTTGCTCTTGGCGCTGGCGGCTTTGATCGGGCTCGGCAGCCCGTCGCCGGCCTTCGACGCGGCCGATCTGGCCCGGCTGAAGGCCGAGGGCGGCTGTACCGGCTGCGAGCTCACCGGTGCCAAGCTCGCGGAGGCGGGGCTCGGCGGGGCCGACCTCACGGGCAGCGATCTGTCGCGCGCCGACCTGTCCCGGGCCGATCTCGGCGGCGCCGTCCTGGCCGTCGGCAATCTCTCGAAGGCCGACCTGCGCGGCGCCGATCTAAGCGGCGCCGACCTTCGCGATGCCAACTTGGCGGGCGCCGACCTGAGCGATGCCAGGCTGGTCCGGGCCCGGCTGGTCCGTGCCGACCTGGCGGGTGCGCGTCTCGCCGGCGCCGATCTGCGCCAGGCCAGCCTACCCTATGCCAACCTGTCCGGTGCGCATCTGGCCGGCGCCGATCTTGGCCGGGCCATCCTGTCCAACGTCAACCTGACCCGAGCCGACCTGACCCGGGCCGATCTGACCGGCGCCCAGCTGATCGCCGCCGATTTGAGCGGCAGCGACCTCTCCGGCGCGGTCGTGCGCGCCTTCATGCCCAGGGCCGAGCTGGCCGGCGCCCGGCTGGACGGCGCGGACCTCACGGATGCTTTTCTGACCGGCGCCATGGGTCTGACCCAGGCCCAGCTGGACCACGCCTGCGGCGATGGCCGGACCAGGCTGCCGCCGGGCCTGACCGTCGCGCCCTGTGCGCGATCCGAGGATTAGGGCGATTTCGGCAAGGTCACGCCGATCATGCAATCGCGGGTGACCAGGCCGGCAAGCTGTTCCTCGCTCCAGCCCTCGGTGCCCTCGGGCCGGCGTGGCAGCACCATGTAGCGCATGTCGGCCGTGCTGTCGTGCACCCGGACCTCCCAGTCGTCGGGGATCTCGGTGCCGAACTCGCCGAGCACGGCGCGCGGCTCGCGCACCACGCGCGAGCGGTAGGCGCGGGCCTTGTACCAGTCCGGCGGCAGGCCGATCAGGAAGCGCGGATAGCAAGAGCAGAGCGTGCAGACAATGACGTTGTGCAGCTTGTCGCCGTTCGCGACCACGACCAGGTGGGTCGGGCCCATGTCGATACCGAGCTCCGCGCAGGCCGCCGAGCCGTCCTTCAGCAGGCGCGCCTTGAACTTGGGGTCGCTCCAGGCGCGCGCCACGACCCGCGCGCCCTGGGCCGGGCTGCGCGCGTCCATAGCCTCGACGGCGGCGCGCACCTCCTCGGCGGTCACCACGCCCTTCTCGATCAGCAGCTCGCGCACCGCAGTCTCCATGGCCTGGTAGTAGCTCGGCGGTCCGTCCTGGTCCGGGCGGGGGGTGTGGTCGTGGGAATGTTGGCCCGTATCGCTCATGTGCCGCCCTCCATTGCCGCGTCGGCCGGCTCCAGCCAGGGCTCGAAGATCTCGACCTCGACGCCGTCCTTCGCCCGGCCCTGGTCGTCGGGCCACAGCGTGCGCCGGTCGAAGTGCACGCGGTAGAGCGGTCGTTCCGGCTGGCCGTCCCGGGCGTAGGCGAGCTCCTCCGGGTCGCGGAAACTGCCGCAGATCCGCTCGATCACGCCGGTCTTGCCGCGCACGTAATAGGGCGTGCGGATGTGGCCCGGCGGATGTGCCCAGCGCACGCGGACCCGGTCGCCGGGGCCAAAGCGCGCGGTCATGCCTCGTCTCCCCTGCGCCGCGCCTCGACCTCGGCCATCCGGCGGCCCAGCTCGTCGCTGGTGAATACGCCCTTGCCGAGCAGCACGCCGGTGATCGAGGCGATCCAGCGCTCGTAATAGCTCAGCTCGTCGTAGGCCTTGGCTCCCAGCTGCTCGATGCCGCGGCGCAGCTCGTCGACCCGGACCAGATCGCGCTCCTTGTCCGACAGCAGCACGAGCAGCGCGTCGACCCGCTTCTCCCAGAGCGCGTAGTCGTGCTCGCCGCGCTCGACCGGGCCCGCCGGCAGGCCGCCCATGTCGTGATAGCCGCGTCCCGGGTCGCTCATCGCCGACCGCCTCCCTCCGATTCGGCCCAGCTTGCCGCAAGCGCCGTCGCGAGACAAGGCAATGGGGCTGTCTCGGGCGTGCACATGAGGCTATATGCTTGGCTGGGATTTCGTTTGGGAAGCGATGGCGTGAACTGGCGCATCCTGAGTCTCGCCGTGGCGATGGCCTGGCCGACGGGCGCCGCGGCCTTCGAGTCGGCCGACCTGGCTCGCCTGAAGGCGACCGGCAGCTGCACCGGCTGTGCCCTGGACAAGGCGGCGTTGCGCCGCGCCCAGCTGAGCGGCGCGCGCCTCGAGGGCGCCACGCTGGCTGGTGCCGATCTGTCGCGCGCCCTGCTCCGAGGCGCCGACCTGCGCGGCGCCGATCTCCGCGGGGCCAAGCTGAGCGGCGCCGACCTGACCGGGGCGGACCTCGGGCGGGCCGACCTCGGCCGGGCGGTCCTCGACGGGGCCAGGCTCCAGGGCGCCAAGCTGGGCGCGGCCGACCTGAGGGGCGCCAACCTCAACTGGGCGGTTTTGAGCGACAGCGATCTGAGCGGCGCGCGCCTCGGCGCCGCGTTCCTCAACGGCACCGATCTCTGGCAGGCGACGCTCGACGGAACCAGGCTGGAGCAGGCGGACCTGCGCCAGGCGTTGGGGCTCAGCCAGGCCGGGCTCGACCGGGCCTGCGGTGACGACACGACACGCTTGCCCGAAGACCTGGTCGTCCGCTATTGCGACTGAAATACAGGCGGGCCGACAGGAAAGGAGCGGCGATGAGGCGCGGAATCGATCATCTCGTGCTCTGCGTCCACGACCTGGACGCGGCGCGGCAGGTCTACGGCAGGCTGGGCTTCACGACGACGCCGCCGGCCGTCCACCCCTTCGGCACCGGCAACAGCCTGGTCCAGCTGCAGGGCAACTTCCTCGAGCTGCTGAGCGTCGCGGAGCCCGGCAAGATCCCGCCCATGGCGCCTGGGCAGTTCAGCTTCGGCGCCTTCAACCGGGACTTCCTGGCGCGCCGGCAGGGCATGTCCATGCTGGTCTTCCAGAGCGACGACGCGCGCCGCGACCAGGAGGAGTTCGCGGCCAAGGACCTGGAGACCTACGCGCCCTTCGACTTTTCGCGCCGCGCGACGCTGCCCGACGGCAGCGCGGTGACCGTCGCCTTTTCGCTCGCCTTCGTGACCGATCCCCGGATGCCCGAGGCCGCCTTCTTCACCTGTCAGCAGCACGCGCCGGAAGTCTTCTGGAAGCCGGACTACCAGAGGCACCCGAACGGCGCCATCGCCGTCAGCGAGGTGGTCATGGTCGCGGACGATCCGGCCGCTTTCGCGGGCCTGTTCCGAAAGCTGCAGGGCCCGGAAAGCGTGGCGGCGGCGGAGGGGGCGCTCCAGGTCGCGACCGCCCTGGGGCGGGTCACGCTGCTCGACCGGCGGCGCTTCGCGGCGCGCTTTCCGGACCTGCCGGTTCCGCGGGCGCCGGACACGCCGCATTTCGCGGGCTACCGTGTCACGGTCGCGGATCTCGCCCGGGCCGAGGCGCTGTTGCGGCAGGCCGCCCTGCCGGTCAGGCGCGAAGCGGGCAGTCTCCGGATCGCGCCCGCCGACGCCTTCGGCGTGGTCCTCGAGTTCACGGCCGAAAAAGGTGTCTGACACCTTTTTCGTAAGCTAACATAATGAATTAATTAGAAATTTTTCTCCTAGAATAGGATCTGACCTTGTTTTAGGGCTGTTTACGGGTCGGGTGGCGGGTTCCTGGCCGGCGGCCGGATTTCAGCGGTCGCCCGCGCGATCCTGTGCTATAATGACGCTCGGGTCCGGGCGCGCCTGGACCTTTCGAATGGGGGAGCGGCCTTCGGCGAGGCGTGCCGGGGGCCGGGTCGGACGCGGGAGGTCGGGATGTACAGGTCGGTCACGGAAAGTCAGCAAGGACAGACCAGGAAGCGCAAGCACATCCACTGGCTCGAGGGAATCGGCATAGGGCTCGCGGTCTTCCTGGTACTCTTCTTCACCTTCGGCTGAGGCTAGCCGAAGGCGCGCTACGACACGATCCTGAGACCATGCCGGAAGATCGTCAGGGCATCGGCGAGCGACGGCGTGCGCACCACCTTCTCGCCCCCGCGGCACACCAGATACTCGCTTTCCCGGCCGGGGCCGTTGGTTCGTTTGGCGATGGTGAAGAGCGGTTTGTCCTGGCTGTGCCGGTAGACCGAGAAGATCGCCATTCCGGCCCTCTGGTCGATCGCGTAGTCGCGCCACTCGCCGCTCATCACCCGGCGGCTGTATAGCGATAACAGGAGGTTAAGTTCGGATCTGTTGAAGAAGGTGGCGGTGCAGGAAGGCCTGGCGGGACGTTTGAAGTCCTCTATGCGGTGGAGCTTGCCCATCAGCGCGTGCGTATCCTCCCCTGCTGAATTACTATCATATTCTAGTTTCTCTGAAATTAAAGCCGCCGTCCAGCCAGGAGACATCGCCGGCGCCCCAGGGGACCAGGCTCCAGGCGGTTCCGGGCCTATGCCATTGACCCGCGGTGTCGAGTTTGCGAGGAACATGGCAGGGGCCGTCCGCGACGTCGTGTCGATGGCCGGCCACGGTTAAGGTTAAGGCCAAGGTCAAGAGGGAGAAGGCATCATGGCGGCGACCACGCCGATCTGCGACTTCGGCTGGAAGGCGGTCGATTTCCAGCTCGAGGGTATCGACGGCAAGACCTACAGCTTGGAGGACGTCCGCGGGCCGAACGGCACCCTGGTCATGTTCATCTGCAACCACTGTCCCTACGTCAAGTCGGTGATCCCGCGCATCGTGCGCGAGATGGGCGCGCTCGAGGAGAAGGGCATCGGGGCCATCGCCATCATGGCGAACGACACCGAGAGCTATCCCGAGGACTCCTTCGAGAACATGAAGGCCTTCGCCGAGGAGCACGGTTTCGGCTTCCCCTACGTGATCGACCGTAGCCAGGAGGTGGCCCGGGCCTATGATGCCGTGTGCACCCCGGATTTCTTCGGCTTCAACAAGGATCTGGAACTGCAGTACCGGGGCCGGCTGGACGAGTCGAAGACGACCCTGGTCCCGGATGCCCGCCGCGAGCTGTTCGAGGCCATGGTGCGGGTCGCCGAAACGGGCGAAGGGCCGCGCGAGCAGATCGCGTCCATGGGCTGCTCGATCAAATGGCGGGCCGCGTGACCCGTGGGCGACAGGGGACCGGCTGCCGGCCGGCCCCGGCCCCTTTAGCGGTTGAAACACAAGGCGTCAGGCTGTATCCGAGGGCCGTAACGAGCAAGTGTGGCGCCGGCTTGCGAGCGCCCGGAGTGGACCGTGGCTGATATCTTCAAGGAAGTCGACGAGGAACTGAGGCGCGATCACGCGGCCAAGGTTTGGAAGAAGTACGGCCATGTCGTGATCGGCGCGGCCGTTACCGTGGTGCTCGCGACCGCCGGGTACCAGGTCTGGACCTGGTGGGACGTGAAGCAGCGGACGGAGCTCTCCCAGGGCTATGCCGCCGCCGTTGACCTGTTCGAGCAGGGCAGGACCGAGGACGCGGCCGCCGCGTTCGGCGGCCTGGCCGCGGCCGGCGGCGGCTACGGCACGCTGGCCGCCTTCAACAGGGCGCGTCTGCTGGCCGAGGCCGGCGACACCGCCGCCGCGATCGAGGCCTGGGACCGGCTCGCGGCAAGCGCGTCGGCCGGGCCGGCGTTCCGGGGCGCGGCCACGGTGCTGTCCGTCATGCATCAGAGCGACAGCGGCGACCCGGCCGACCTGGAGGCGCGGCGCGAGCCGCTGACCGCCATAATGGCCCTGCGCCGGGGGGACCGCACGCGGGCGCGCGAGATCTACACGCGGCTCGCCGACGACCGCACGGCACCGGTCGGGCTGAGGGGGCGGGCCTCGCAAATGCTGGCCGCCCTGGAAGAGTAGCTGCGCGCCATGGCACTCCGGATCGCCTGCCTTCTGCTCTGCGGCGCAGTCCTGGCCGGGTGCTCCGGCGGCTGGTTCGGCGGGTCGAAAGAGGATGAGCCGCTGCCCGGCGAGCGCGTCGCCATCATGACTTTCGGCCGGAGCCTGGAGCCGGACGCCAGGATCGCCGACCTGAAGGTCCGCCTGCCCGAGCCCCGCGTCAACAAGACTTGGTCCCAGGCCGGTGGCGAACCGGGCCACGCCATGCACCACCTGTCGCTCGTGGATAAGCCGCGCGAGGCCTGGCGGGCGGACGTCGGCCGGGGATCCGACTCCAGCCGCTGGATCCTGGCCCAGCCGCTGGTCGTTGAAGACCGGGTCTACGCCATGGATTCCGAGGCCCGGATCACCGCTTTCGGTGCCAAGGACGGAAAGCGAATCTGGCAGGTCGACCTGGACCTCTACGAAGAGAGCGGCGACTACTTCGGCGGCGGCATCGCATACGAAGCCGGGCGCATCTATGTCACCACAGGTTTCGGCACGGTCTTTGCGCTGAACGCCGAGACCGGAGAAACCATCTGGTCGCAGCCTCTGACGGCTCCGCTGCGGGCGGCGCCGACCGTGAGCGGCGGCCGGGTCTTCGCGGTCACCCTCGGCAATCAGGCATTCGCGCTCGCGGCCGACGACGGCCGGCGGCTCTGGAACCACAGCGGCATCGAGGAGGCCGCGAGCCTACTCGGCGCGGCCAGCGTGGCGGTGTCGGGCTCCGCCGTCGTGGTTCCCTATACCTCGGGCGAGATCTTCTCGCTGCTGGTCGAGAACGGCCGCGTGCTTTGGAGCGACGCTCTTTCGGCGGTCAACCGGGTCGATCCCATCGCGGAACTGGCGCACATCCGCGGCCTGCCGGTCATCGACCGGGGCGCCGTAATGGCGATCAGCCATTCCGGCCGCATGGTGGCGGTCGACCTGCGCCGCGGCGCGCGGGCCTGGGACATCGAGCTGGGCGGGGTCCAGATGCCCTGGGTCGCCGGCGAGTTCGTCTATCTGGTCACCAACGAGGGCCATGTCGTGTGTCTCACCCGCCGCGACGGCCGTATCCGTTGGGTGCAGGCCCTGCCGCACTTCAAGGATCCCGAGGACCAGACGGATCCGATCCAATGGTTCGGCCCGGTGTTGGCCGGCGACAGGCTGATCCTGGCCGGCTCCAACGCGGTGGCCGTATCGATCTCGCCCTATACCGGCGAGATCCTGGGCGAACAGGACCTGCCCGGGGCGGCGGCCGTGTCGCCGGTGGTGGCCGGCGGCACGCTCTACTTCCTGACCAGAAACGCGACGCTCCTCGCGCTGCGCTAGACCTGGTTGCGCCATGACCTTCACCGTGGCCATCGTCGGCCGGCCGAACGTCGGCAAGTCGACCCTGTTCAACCGGCTCGTCGGCCAGCGGCTGGCGCTGGTCGATCGCGAGCCGGGCGTGACCCGGGACCGGCGCGAGGGCGAGGCGCGGCTGTTCGATCTGTCCTTCCAGGTGATCGACACCGCCGGCCTCGAGGAGGCCTTCGACGAGAGCCTCGAGGCGCGCATGCGCGCCCAGACCGAGCAGGCGGTCGCGGCGGCCGACCTGGCGCTCTTCGTGATCGACGCGCGGGCCGGGGTCACGCCGCTGGACGAGCACTTCATCGGTTGGCTACGGCGCAGCGGGGCTCCGGTCCTGCTGGCCGCCAACAAGTGCGAGGGGCGGGCCGCCGAGGCCGGGTTGGCCGAGGCCCACGGCCTGGGCCTGGGCGAGCCGCTGGCGCTCTCGGCCGAGCACGGCCTCGGGCTCGTCGACCTCTGCGACGCGCTGCGCGACCTCCTGGAGGCGCACGAGGCGGAAGTCGCGGCCCGGGAGGGCGATGAGGCCGGCGCCGAGGACGGCACCCTGCAGCTCGCCATCATCGGGCGCCCCAACGTCGGCAAGTCGACCCTGGTCAACCGGCTGATCGGCGAGGAACGCCTGCTGACCGGCGCGGAGGCCGGCATCACGCGCGACGCCATCGCGGTGGACTGGCGCTACAAGGACCGCGCCATCCGGCTGGTCGACACCGCCGGGCTGCGGCGCCGGCCCCGGGTCGTCGGCAAGATCGAGAAGCTGTCGGTCGCCGATACCCTGCGCGCGGTCCGTTTCGCCCAGGTCGTGGTGCTGCTGGTCGACGCCGAGGCACCGATGGAAAAGCAGGACCTGACGATCGCGCGCATGGTGGTGGACGAGGGCCGGGCCCTGGTGATCGCGGTCAACAAGTGGGACGCCTGCCGGGACCGCGAAAGCGCGATGAAGGTTCTGCGCGACCGCCTGGAACGCTCGCTGCCGCAGACCCGGGGCCTGCCCGTGGTCACGATTTCGGCGCTGCAGGGCCGCAACCTCGACCGGCTGCTCGATGCCGTGCTGGCCGCCTACGATGTCTGGAACCGGCGCATCCCGACGGCCGAGCTGAACCGCTGGCTGGAGGGGGTGACCGCGAGCCACCCGCCGCCGGCCCCCGGCGGACGGCGCATCAAGCTGAAATACGTCACCCAGGCCAAGGCCCGGCCGCCCACCTTCGCGATCTTCTGCTCCAAGCCGGACGACCTGCCGGGCGCCTACCTGCGCTATCTGGAGAATTCCCTGCGCGAGGACTTCGACCTGCCCGGCACGCCGATCCGCATCAACTTCCGCAAGGGCAAGAACCCCTACGCGAAGGGCTCTTGAGCCGAGGCCCCCAAAGCGGAAAGATCCATGGAGACCCGCATCGCGCCCCTCCCCTCGGGCGAGCGCGCGATCCAGAAGCCGCGTTTGCGGGCAAGGGCCAGCATGGCGTGGTTGTCGGCGAGCACGTCGCCCCAGACCTGGCCGATGCCGCGCGTCCGGGCATAGGCGAGCAGGCGGTCGAGCAGCAACGATCCGACGCCCCGGCGCTGCACGTCGGAGCGCACGACGACGGCGAACTCGGCGCGCCCGCCCTCGGAGTCGGCCACGAAGCGCGCTACGCCCCAGCCGTCGGTGCCGCCCTTCGGATCGAGCCCGATCGCGACCAGCGCCATGTGCCGGTCGTAGTCGATGCGGCAGAGATGAGCGGCCATGTGGGCGCTCAACTCGCCTATCGGCACCAGGAAACGCCGGCGCACGTCCTCGGGCGTGAGCATCTTGAAGCCCGCGCGCAGGCCCGCTTCGTCGTCGGGCCGGATCGGCCGCAGGAATACCGGCTGACCCTCGGGCAGTCGAAGGATCGCCTCCAAATGCCGGGGGTAGGATGACCGGGCCTGCGCTCCGAGACCGCTTTGCGCCAAGATCTGAGGACAACAGTCTCTAGTTCGAACGTTCGTGCTATTACTGGCTGAAATGTCTAGATGAGGTAACATGACGAAGCCTCTCGGATTAGCGGTTGTTGGCGATCAGGGTTTCGAATGCGCGCAGGGCACGGCCCTTTGCCCCGGGGTCGTGCAGGAGCCGCTTGGCCTGATGGTAGGCGAGATAGATGCCGTGGATCTCGTGGGCGAAGTCCTGGCTGTTCACGCCCGCGCCCAGGTCGCCCTCGCGCACCGTGCGCAGGACCGCCTTGGTCAGGGTTCTTAGCCAGTTGAGCTGGGATTCGACCAGGAACTCCCGGGCCAGGCCCTCCCGGTCGTCGAGTTCCACGGCGGCGGCGAGAAAGATGCAGCCGCCGCGAATGCCGCCCATTTCGGTCCAATCGAGCAGGTTCTCGAAGAGCGCCCGCAGGCGGTCGATGCCCTTGGCCTGCCGCTGGGCCGGCGCGACGACGATCTTGGCAAAGCGCCACACCGCCGTCCTCAGGATCTCGACCTGCAGAGCCTCTTTCGATCCGAAATGGGCGAACAGGCCGCTTTTGGACAAGCCGGTCTTCTTCGCCAGGTCGCCGATGCTGAGCCCCTCCAGGCCGACCAGGCTGGCCTGGTCGAGCGCGGTATCGAGGATCGAGTCCCGGGTTTGTTCGCCCTTGCCCATGGGGACATAATAAAACGAACGGTCGTGCTGTCAATTCATTTTTTGGGCGAGGTAGCGTCTCAGTTTGAAATCCTTCCGAAACAAAATCCAGAACGTCCGCTTCTTAGCAGATCATGTCTGTTTTCTGCCTAGTGGCAGACTCCGGCGCACGGCCATCGGCACGGGTCCCGTGACTCAGAGCGGTCATATCGGCCGTCACGCTGGTTCGTCAGGTCTGGGGTGGCTCGAGGCCCCTTTGCACGCCCTGATCAAGACGCTCCTCAGATTCCAGCTCGCTGCTCAGACTGCCTGAAGGTCCAGCGGCGCGGAATCTTCACAGACGACCAGGCTTTACTTTCGGCCGTGCTCGACCTTTTGCGCCAGAAGAGCCGCCTCGACGCGGTTGCGCACCTGCAGCTTCTGCAGGATGTTGGTCATGTAATGTTTGACGGTCTTCTCGCTCAGGCCGAGTTCGCGTGCAATTTCCTTGTTGCTGGACCCCTTGGCCAGGAGCTCGAGAATCTGATGCTCTCGCTCCGTCAGTTCCTCAAGGGGGCTGGGCGAGGGGCCCAGCGACTGACGATCTTCGCGCAGGTCGACCAGCAGGCTCGCGGCCAGCGCGGGCGTCACATAGGCCTCTCCGGCATGAACCGCGCGCACGATCTTCACCAGCTCCCGTGCGGTTACGCCCTTGAGGATATAGCCGCGCGCCCCGGCCTTCAGCGATCTCAGCACGTCTTCCTCGCTCTCGGACACGGTGAGCATGATAATCTTGATCACCGGATAGGATTCCGTAATCGCGCGGACAGCGCTGATCCCACCCCCCTCCATGCTGATATCCACCAGGAGAACGTCAGGCAGAAGATCACGGGCGAGGCGAATCGCATCTTCGGCGGTGCTGCCCTGGCCCACGACCTCGATATCCCGACTGCCCGACAGGGTGTTCGCGACGCCCTCCCGAAACAACGGATGGTCGTCGACAACCGCCACCTGAATGCTGCTAGCCATGGTCTTCATCAACCTGATGGAGGGGTAGTTCTGCGTGCACACGGGTG
>CAMYMY010000068.1 GCA_947259625.1 uncultured Kiloniellales bacterium
TCTTACTGGAGCGCGGGCCGATGAGCGCGGCCTCGGCGGCCTTGGGGGGCGGCCTCGGCCGGCGCCTCTCGAACGCGCTCTACCGGCGCCCGGGCCTGTTTCTGACGCTGCTGCTCGGGCCGCCGCTGCTGTGGCTCGGCATCATCTACCTGGGCTCGCTCTTCGCCCTGCTGCTGCAGAGCTTCTTCTCGATCGACGAGTTCACCGGCCTGGTGCGCCACGAGTTCACGCTGCGGACCTACGGCGAGCTGCTCACGCCGGCCAACCTCGACATCATCGCGCGCACCGTGACCATGGCCGCGGCGGTCACCCTGGCCGCGGCGCTGATCGGCTTTCCGATCGCCTACTACATGGCGCGCTACGCCCGGGGCCGGGCCAAGGCGCTGCTCTACCTCGCGGTCATGCTGCCGCTGTGGTCGAGCTACCTGGTCCGGGTCTATGCCTGGAAGCTGATCCTGGCCAAGGAGGGCATTCTCAACTGGGTCTTCGAGGGCCTGCACCTGACCTGGCTGCTCGACGGCCTGCTCGGCCTGCCGGTGGTCGGCGGCACCTCGCTCTCGGTCAGCTACCTCGGCACCTTCCTGGTGTTCCTCTACATCTGGCTGCCGTTCATGATCCTGCCGATCCAGGCGGCGCTCGAGCGCGTCCCGCCCTCGCTGCTCGACGCCTCGGCCGACCTCGGCGGCCGGCCGGGTCAGACCCTGCGCAAGGTGATCCTGCCGCTCGCCTTCCCCGGCGTGGTCGCCGGCTCGATCTTCACCTTCTCGCTGACCCTGGGCGACTACATCATCCCGGGCATCATCGGCTCATCGCGCCTGTTCATCGGCCAGGCGGTCTTCATCCACCAGGGCACGGCCGGCAACATCCCCATGGCCGCCGCCTTCACCGTGGTGCCGATCGCGATCATGGCGGTCTACCTGACCGCCGCCAAGCGCCTGGGGGCCTTCGATGCGCTTTAGAGCCAAGGCAACGACGAACGGGGAGCCGCGCGCCGGCCTCGGCCTCAGGCTGGCGGCGGCGGCCGGGCTGCTGTTCCTGCACGTGCCGCTGGGGCTGATCCTGCTCTACGCCTTCACCACCGAGGACAAGTCCTATCAGTTCCCGCCGCCGGGCCTGACGCTGAAATGGTTCGCGGTCGCCTGGGGCCGCGAGGACATCTGGCAGGCGCTCGGCCTGTCGCTGCGGGTCGCGTCGGTCTCGACGGGGATCGCGCTGGTCCTGGGCACGCTCGCCTCGGCGGCGATCTACCGCAGCCGCTTCTTCGGGCGCGAGACCGTCTCGCTGCTGATCATCCTGCCGATCGCGCTGCCCGGCATCATTACCGGCATCTCGCTGCGCGCCGCCTTCAACCTGGCGGAGATCCCATTCAGCCTCTGGACCATCGTGCTGGGCCACGCGACCTTCTGCGTCGTCGTGGTCTACAACAACGCGCTGGCGCGCTTTCGCCGCACCTCGCCTTCGATGATCGAGGCCTCGATGGACCTGGGCGCCGACGGCCTGCAGACCTTCCGCCACGTCGTGCTGCCGAACATCGCCACGGCGCTCCTGGCCGGCGGCATGCTGGCCTTCGCGCTCTCCTTCGACGAGGTCATCGTCACGACCTTCACCGCCGGCCAGCAGACGACGTTGCCGATCTGGATGCTGAGCGAGCTGGTGCGCCCGCGCCAGCGCCCGGTGACCAACGTGGTCGCGGTCTTCGTGATCGCCGTGACCTTCCTGCCGATTCTGCTAGCCTACCACTGGACGCGCGGCACAGAGAACGTGTCGGGCGCGGGAAGATAGGCGGCGGGACATGCCAATCTCGAAAAAGACGGTCTTTGGGGGCCGGATCGTGGTGTTCGGCTGCGGGACCATCGGGCAGTGCATCCTGCCGATGCTGTTCGAGGCCTTCGAGCTGAGCCCCGAGCGGATCACCGTGGTCGAGGCGGACGATCATTCGGCGTTCCTCGAGCCCTGGCGCGCGGCCGGCCTCGAGTACCTGATCCGCCGGGTGACGCCGGACACCCTGGCCGAGGTCGCCGGCGCGGCGGCCAAGGCGGGGGACCTGCTGATTAACCTCTCGGTCGGCATCGATTCCGTGGAGCTCGCCGACTGGTGCCACCGCAACGGCGTGCTCTACGTCGACACCGCGATCGAGCCCTGGGAGGAGAACGTCTGGGACTTCGACCTGCCGACCCAGGAGCGCACCGAGTACGCCTATCACCAGCGCGCCCGCAGGACCGCGGCCGAGGGCTGGTGGGCGGACGGCCCCACCGCGGTGATCACCCACGGCGCCAACCCGGGCCTCGTAAACCACTTCGTCAAGGCGGCGCTGCTCGACATCGCGAAGGCCATGGGCCTCGACGGAGCCCCGCCCGTGGACCGCCGCGGCTGGGCCGCGCTGGCGCGCGCCACCGGCACCAAGGTGATCCACATCGCCGAGCGCGACACCCAGGTCTCGAACCCGCCCAAGCGGCCCGGCGAGTTCGTCAACACTTGGTCGATTCCGGGCTTCGTCGAGGAGGCGGTGATGCCGGTCGAGCTCGGCTGGGGCACCCACGAGAAGGCCCTGCCGGAGGGCGCATTGGAGCACGCCGGGGGACCGGGCAACGCGATCTGCCTCGCGCGGCCTGGCGGCCAGACCCTGCTGCGCTCCTGGGTCCCCTTGGGCGGCCCGATCGCGGGCCTCGCCCTGCCGCACAACGAGACGATCACCTTGAGCGACTATCTGACGCTGGAGGAGGACGGCGCGGCCGTGTACCGCCCGACCGTGGCCTTCGCCTATCTGGCCTGCGACGGCGCCATGGCCAGCCTGCACGAGAGCATGATGACCGGTTGGCGCATCCCCGAGGCCCAGAGGGTGCTGAACGCCGACATTGTCGAAGGGCGCGACGAGCTGGGCGTGCTGCTGCTCGGCCACGGGCTGACCGGCTGGTGGTATGGCTCGCAGCTGGACGTGCACGAGGCCCGGCGCCTGGTGCCCGGCAACAACCCGACCGCGCTCCAGGTGGCCGCCGGCGCGCTGGCCGCCGCCGTCTGGGCGGCGAAGAACCCGGCCCGCGGCTTTTGCGAGCCGGAACACCTGCCCCACGACGAGGTGCTGGCGACGGCCCGGCCCTATCTCGGCCCCATGGTCAGCCAGCCGACCGACTGGACCCCGCTGAAGGACCGCGGCGCCATCTTCGCCGAGCCCTGGCTCGACCCCGACGACCCCTGGCAGTTCACGAATTTCCTGCTCAGGTGAGGGTGGGCCGAAAGCGCCCTACCCGAAATACTCCGCGCGGGTCGCGGCGCCGATGTAGTTGAGGATCAGCTGTCCGGCGGTCAGCGACGAGATGCCGTTGAGATCGCGCTTGGGGGTGATCTCGACGATGTCCATGCCGACCAGGCGGCCCTTCGCTACCAGGCCGTGGATCAGCTCGCGGACCTGGTGGAACAGCAGGCCGCCGGCCACCGGGCCCGCCACGGCCGGCATCGCCGCCGGGTCCAGGCCGTCGGCGTCGATCGTCAGGTAGAAACGCCCGCCATCCGGGATCCGCGCCAGCACGGCGGCCATGCCAGCCGCGTGCACATCGTAGGCGGTCACCAGATGAGCACCGTAGGCCAGCGCGTCCTCGACCTCCTGGCCGCGGGCGCTGCCCTGGCCGCGCAGGCCGATCTGGAAGATCTCGCCGATGTGGGCGAGCTCGGAGGCGCGGCGGATCGGGCTGCTGTAGCCCTCGCGCACGCCGCCCCGCTCGTCGCGCCAATCCAGGTGGGCATCGATATGCACCAGCGTGACCGGGCCCAGGACCTCCAGGGCCCGGAACACCGGAATCGGCACGCCGTGATCGCCGCCGATGACGACCGGCAGGGCGCCGCGCCCGAGGATCTTGCGGGCCGCTGCCTCGGCGCGGCGGTAGTGCGCGGTCAGGTCGGCGGGATCGGCCGGCACGTCGCCGCAGTCGACGACCCGCACGCTGCGCCCGTCGAGCAGGGTCCCGCCCAGGTCGAAATCCCAGTGGTCCAGGCCATAGCTGAGGCGCAGGGACTGCCGGCGCACGGCGGTCGGCGCATTGGTCTGGTCGTTGGTGACCTCGTCGATGCCGTAGGGATCGCCGTAGGGCAGCCCCAGGATCGCGATGTCCGCCTCCAGGCGGTCGAGGTCGGTGCAGAGCGGAAAGCGGAGAAAGCTGTGCGGCGAATGGCGCGGCTCGACGGTCAAGGTCTCTGTCATCGCTCCCCCCTTCGGCATTGGAATCCGGCCAAGACCGGGAAGCGTAGCGCCCCCGGCCCCGGCGGTCGAGCGCCGGCGGTCGGGGCAATACACCGACTCCGACACCGTTTTCAGCCTGCAGAGGGAAACAGGGATTGGCTCCGTGTCGCGCAGCGGCATGGTGCCTGTCCCTCTTTCCCGGGCCGCCGCGGACACCGCGGCCAGTCGATCCGCGAAAAAGGGGACAGGCACGCTGCGAGCCTGTCCCCTTTTTCGCTCGCAACGCGCAAGCTGTTAGAGTGAACGGACTTGGCCGGCCCCGCTAGGCGGCGCCCTCCGCCGCCTGGGCCTGCCTGAAGACGTGAACCGGCTCCTTCAGCGGCACGAGCTGAAGCTTGTTCCACAGCCGCTCGATGTCCGCCTGCGAGAACTCGTGACCGGCGGAGACGACGAGGCTCCCGCTTTCCGCCTCGATGTCCGAGATCAGGCGGTCGCCCGGCTTCAACCGATGTATCGGCACCTTGAGCGATTCGTTCGCCGCCGGCTGGGCCGACCGGTTCGCCTCGTCGAGGAAGCAGGCGCGCGCCGCCTCCAGGATGTCCGGGTCGTAGTGGACGCTGTTCTCGCCCAGCTTCTTGAATGCGCCCGGGATCGACCCTTCCCGCTCCCTGGCCTCGACCAGATCGATCAGGACCCTCAGGATCCTGGCGCCCAGGGGTATCTCCGTTCCGGCGACACCGTCGTCGGGAAATCCGTGCCCTTCGAAGCCCTTGTTCTGGTAGTAGATCCACTGGCTGACCTTCTCCAGCCGCGGAATATTCGCGATGAGGTTCCGGCTGACCTCCGGGGTCCGGGCGAGGATCTCCTGCTCGGCGGTCGAAAGAGGCGCGCCCGCGCGAATCTTGGCAATGGTCTCGGATGGCAGGGTGATCTGCCCGATGGGCGACAGCATGGCCGCCACATTCAACTCCCAGGGGTCCGACAGCTTCAGCCGCTTCGCCATCTTGTGGGCCATGTTGCGCAGCTGCGTCGTCCTGCCGAAGGCCTCGGGCGCCAGGATCATCAGGACGTCGAGCAGCACCTTCACGCTGCCCGCGAGGGTCCGCTCGAGCAGGGTCCGCTCCGCGGTCACCAATTGATACTGCCGCAACCCGTCCTCGACCGCGCGCCTGAGATCCTGGGGCGGGCAGGGCTTGGTGTAGAACCGGAAGATGTTTCCCTCGTTCACCGCATCGACGGCGGTCTGCTGGTCGGCGTTCCCGGTCAACATCATCCGCACCGTATCGGGGGAGCGGTCCCTGACCTGGCGGAGAAACTGGATTCCGTCCATGCCGGGCATGCGCATGTCGCTGACGACGACGGCAAAGGGTCCGTCGCTTTCCAGCATCGACAGCCCCTCCGGGCCGCCGGGCGCGGTGCTGATCTCGAAGCTCTTGCGGAGCTGGCGGGAGATGGCCGACAGGACGTTCGCCTCGTCGTCGACGAAAAGAACCTTGTTCGTCACGCGCAATCCCTTTCCTGTCCCATGCCGGTCAGGAGCTCCGCCCAGCCCGACAGGCGCTCCGCAACCCCGACCGCCGCCAGGTATTCGAGATCCAGGACATTCTCGAGCGGTCTGTCCGGGTCTGTCCGTTCGTGGGCCTGGGTCAGGCCCTCGGCGACATGCACCGCGGTCACGACGTCGAAGGCGTGTCCGGGGCACTCGAGTGGGGTATGATGGTGGGCAACCGCTTCCACGACGATGTCGGGAAGGCCCCATAGCCCGACGAGATAGGCGCCGACCCTGGCGTGGGAGGCGCCAAGCGCTTGGCGTTCGGCCTCGAGACGCGCGGCATTCTCGTATTGCGAAACCGCGACGATGGTCTCGTATTTTTCGGGCTGGTTCGCAGCGAGGACCAGCGCGCCTATGTCGTGCAGCAGCCCCGCGACGAAGGCGTTCTCGGCCGCCTTGTCGTCCAGACCGGCGTCCTTGGCGATCGATTGCGCGAGGCCGCCGCATGTGACGCTGTGGGCCCACAGTCCGTCGAGGTCGACGCCGCCGACCTTTGGTCCCTCGTACCGCGCGACGATGCCGTGGGTGAGGACCAGGCTCCGGACACGTTCCACGCCCAGCCGGGCAACCGCCTGAAGCAGGCTCGCGGCTTTCTCGCCGACACCGAAATACCCGGAACCGGCGACCTGAAGCACCTTGGTGGTCAGCGCGATATCGCGCGCGACGATCTCGGTGATCTTGTGCACGGCGGGTTCGGGCATCTGCAGCTCGTGGACCAGCTCGTCGTAGATCTCGGGCGGGGTCGGAAGCTCCCGCAGGCTCGATACCAGCGACTGGACCCCTTCGTCGGCGATGAGGTCCCGGAGCGCCAGCGCGCGCCTGACCGAGTCCAGCAGGAGCACCGTGTCGCAGGGCTTCGAAAGGAACTGGTGGCTGGTGCCGATCAGGCGAAAGGCCTCGTCATGCCCCACCTGGCCGGACAGGATGAACCGGATCGCGTGGGGCTGGCGGACCGCCACCTCGGCCAGCAGGCGCGCGCCGTCCATGCCCGGCATACGCATGTCCGAGACGACGACATCGACCCGGGCCGCCTGCATGTATTCGAGCGCCTCGGCGCCGCCGTTGGCGAAGGCCATGTCCCACTCGCTGCGCATGCCCCGCAGGTTGCGGCGCAGCCCTTGAAGGATATTCGGCTCGTCATCGACGAAGAGCACGATCGGCTTCATCTAGGCGGCCTCCTCTGCTCGACCGCTGCTGGTGAGCGGCAGGCGAACGATGAAGGTCGTGCCTTCCCCGACCACCGACTCCAGGGAAATCGCCCCGCCGTGCTTCTTGACGATGATGCTGTGCGAGATGGCCAGGCCTTGCCCCGAGCCCTTGCCCGGCTCCTTGGTGGTGAAGAAGGGGTCGAAGACCTTTTCCTGGATCTCCTGGGGAACGCCGACGCCGGTATCGCTGACCCGAATCTCGGCCCAATCCCCGGTCCTGCGCGTCGCGACGACGATGCGGCCCTTGCCGCCGGTATCCTCGATCGCATGGGCCGCGTTCACGATCAGGTTCAGGATCACCTGGTTGAACTCGCCCGGCAAACAGGGGACCTGGGGCAGTTCGGCATCGAAGTCGGTCTCCAGTTCGGCGACGTATTTCCATTGATTGCGGGTCACCGTGATGGTCGTGCCGATGGCGTGGTTGATATCGATCACGGTCTTCTCCTTGGCGTCGGGATGCGAGAATTCCTTGATCGCCTGCACGATCTCGCTGATCCGCCCGACGCCCTCGAGCGATTGCTCGATTGAGGTCGGGATCTCCTCGAGCAGGTAATCGAGGTCCGCCGCTCCGGCGGCGTCCTCGACCTCCGCGACGCTCTCCTTCAGGACGCCGCCGGCATTGGCGGCCTCGACCAGGTCCTTGTATTTCTGCAATACCGAGCCGAGGTCCGAGAAGGCGTCCTGCATGAAGCGGACGTTGTCGCCGACATACTGCACCGGCGTGTTGATCTCGTGGGCGATGCCGCCCGAGAGCGTGCCGAGCGACTCCATCTTCTGGGCCTGGAGCAGTTCGCGCTCCAGCTCCGCGCGCTCCTGCTCCGCCTGCTTGCGGCCGGTGATGTCCCGGCACACCCCCACGAACAGCACGCTGCCGTCCAGGTCCATCCAGTTGACCGCGATCTCCAAAGGAAAGGCGGTGCCGTCCTTGCGTTGGCCCGTCGCCTCGGTGCGGTTACCAATGACTCTCGCCTCGCCGGTCTCGAGAAAGCGCTTGATGTAGCCGCCGTGCCGGCTGCGGTGCGGCTCCGGCATCAGGAGCGCGACATTCTTGCCGATCGCCTCGGCGACCGAATAGCCGAAGATCCGCTCCGCCGCGGCACTGAAGGAGTGAATGATGCCCTGGTCGTCGATGCTGATCACCGCATCCACGACGGAGTTCATGATGGCGCTCAGCCTTTGTTGACTCGAGTGGAGCTCCGCCTGTTTGGCGCGCAACGCCTCGTCGTCCTGATGACGCTTGGTGATGTCGCGCGCGATCGCGGTGAAGGTGTGCCGATCGTTCACCCGCATTTCGCCGACCGAGAGCTCCAGCATGATGGTGGAGCCGTCCTTGCGCAAAGCTTCGACCTCCTGGCCGAAGCCGTTGCTTTCGCCGTCCGGGCCCAGAACGCTGGAAATCCCACGGTCCTTGTTTGCCCGGTGAAACGACGGTATGAGCAAGGAAATGTCGCATCCGACCACCCCTTCCGCCGGATAGCCAAAGATCTTTTCTCCGCCCTCGTTGAACGAGTCGACGGTGCCGGCTTCACTGATCGTGAAGATGGCGTCGGAGGCCGTATCGACGATCGCCTGCATCGAATCCTTCGCCTGGAGCAGTTCCTCCTCGCGCCGTTTCAGTCTTGAAATATCGACGTAGGTCGTCAGCGTCTTGCCATCGGAGGCCTTCTTCTCCCGGACTCGAACCCAGCGGCCGTCGGCGAAGCAGTGCTCGAAGCTCCTTTCCGTGCGGTGGCCCTCGTATTCTTCGGGCGCCGGCCCGTCATTCCGAACCAAGGCCTCCAGGTTCTGCCCCCTGTCGGCGGCGATGGCGACGAGGTCCTGGAACTTCGCCCCGGGCTCGACGATGTCGGAGAGCCCGGACAAGATGTTGCGGTATTCCCGGTTGAACAGGACGAGACGGTCCTCTTGATCGAACAGCGCGAAGCCTTCCTGCAGCGACTCGACGAGTTCGACCAGTTCCCGCTTCGATTTGACCAGATCTTCCTCGCGATGTTTCAGTTCGGTGATGTCCGTGCGGATCCCGACCGTGCCCCCGTCGGGCGTGCGACGCCCCGTGACCAGCAGCCACCGCCCGTCGGAGATCTCCTGCTCAACCGGCGCGGACAGCTTCCGGTGGTCGCGCATCCTGTCGGCCAGCCACTCCTGCTCCCGGCCGACGGCCTCGGCGTATTGGCCCCGCTCCAGGCCGAACCGCAGGATCTCCTCGAAATGCGCGCCGGGCACCATCGCCTCGGCGCTTTCGGTATAGATCTCCTTGTAGTTGTTGTTGCAGATGACCAGCCGGTCCTCGGCGTCATAGAGCGCAAAGCCTTCCGAGATCGACTCGATGGCCTGGACGAGTTGGGCCCGGGCCTGGCGGGCCTCGTCGAGCGCACGGTCGAGCGCCCGTATCGGCAGTACCCGCAAGGTGACGGATACGGCGAGGCCGAGGACCAGCCCGAAGGCCGCGACCACGCCGGTCTTGATCGCGAGTGGCCGCAGGCTGCTGATCAGCTGCAGTTTGCCGACCTCCACGAATCCGTCGTGCAGGAAGGTCTCCCGCGCGATGGTCGGGCTCGGCTGGCGCGGCCCGCTCTCGAGGATGAGATGGCCCCCGCCGTCGAGGACGCGATAGTGTTGCTCGTCGCGGTGCGACTCTTCCAGAATTTGTTCGAATTTCGGCGTCTGGTAGCGCCACATCTCCGGGATGGTGGATATAAGGCGGGAAATCCTGTCCGCGGGCGACTCCAACTCCGAGGAAACCCGGCCGACCTCGTAGGTATAGGCGGTCCAGAAGAAGATGAGCGGCACCGCGACGGCCACCGTCGCCGCGACCGCCCCGGCAATCCAGGACAGAAGCCCGCGCAGGCGGCGTTCCTCGCCGGTCATCTGGGCGGGCGACACCGGCAAGACCTAGCTCCCCTCCGGCAGGGCGAGCGGCAAGCTGCCGTGGCGCCGCAGGAGGCGTGCCCCCTCGGCCGAGGCGAGGAACCGGATGAACCGCTTCGTCAGCTGGTCCGGGTCGTTGGGAACGACGGCATAGAAGGTTTTCGAGAGCGGATAGGATCCCTTCGACAGGTTGTCGACCGTCGGCGCAACGCCATCCAGGAAGAGAGGTTGCAAGGACCGGTCTTCGGCTATGACCGCCGAGAGGGACGCCGTCGCGAGCGATCCGGCAAGCTTTTCGGCCAGACCCATGGTCTCCTGCTCCGTGTAGGCGACCGGGAGACGGCGCCTGTGCTTCGAGCGGGCCAGCGAGTCGGCGAGGCCCGGCATATGCGCGATCAGAATCTGCCAGTCCGTATCGGATTCGGGACGGAGTATCAGGCGGATGGGCGTGGCGTCCGGCCAGGAGATCCGCTCGCCGGCATAGATCTCGAGCAAATCCGCGCGGGTGAGCCCCGCCTCGACATTCCGCCGGGAGGTGACGAGTACGAAGGGCGTCTGGGCATAGGCGAGCTCGCTGGCGCCCACTTCGCGTTCCCTCTTCTTCAAGGGACGGGCGCTCAGCGCGATGTTCAAATCGCCACCGAGCAGGGCCCGTATTCCACCCCCGCTGCCGAGGCTGGGAAGGACATCGATGCGCGCCTCCGGATTTTGCTCGACGAACCTTTCGGCCAGCGCCCGCATGGTGCCGAGAGCCGCGCCGGTCCCGCCGATCGTCAGGGTTTCGGCTTGGACGGCCGCCGGCGAGGCGAGGTACGCGGCGGCGAGGATCGGCAGCACGGCCCAAGCACGCATTCGCAAGACAAGCGGCATCCATTCAGCTCCCGTAACCGACCGCTCAGAAACGCGATTCGATCCAATCGATCCAACGCGGGATCCTCGCGCCCAAGAGCGCCGCGCCGGAGGCCACAATATTCTTTTATAGCTCTTTAGTATTAGTTAATGTTTTCTACTCTCTATCGGTCATATGATCGCCTGCCCTTCAGCAATGGTCGAGACTCCGGCCGGCGGTGTTCGCCAGGCGCTTTCTCGAAAGCAGTTCTTAATCCCGAGCGGCTATCCCGGCCTGGCGGGTGCGGGACCTCCGCGCCCGAGGGAGGCGTCGTCATGGACTGGTGGCTGATCATCGTCGGAGTGATCGCCGCGGCGCTGGCCTACGGCTATTGGGACCACACGCGGCAAAGCCGCCGCCTGGCCGGGATCTTCGCCGTTCTCGCGGCAAAGCATGGCGGCAAGGTCAAGCGGGCCAGCCTGCTGGCGCTGCCGCAGCTGCGCTTCGAGAGCGACGGCCGGCGCGTCCTGGTCACGGCCATGGCGACCAGCGGCGCGACCGCCAAGGACAGCGCGCCCTTCACCTTCGTCAAGGTCGAGCTGCCCTTCGACACCGGGGCCGAGCTCCGCGTCGAGCGGAGCGCGGACCCCGTCGAGCGCCTTATCGACACCGTCACGCCCGGCCGGCCGCCGGCCACCGGCCACGAGGCCTTCGACCAGGCCTTCCGGATCAAGGGGAAGGACCAGGCCTTCGCCGCGCGCCTGCTCGACGCACGGGTCCGCTTCGAGCTGTTGGGCTCGCGGCTGCCGCGTCTCGCCCTGCGCGTGGCCGGCCGGAAGATCGCCGTCGATATGGACGGCTATGCTACGGAGCAGGCCGAGGTCGAGGAACTGATCAAGATCGCCGCCCTCCTGGCCGAGCGCTGCGCGGAGGGTGTCGCTAACAGTCTCTGAAC
>CAMYMY010000069.1 GCA_947259625.1 uncultured Kiloniellales bacterium
GCCAGCCCCTCGGCGATCGCCGTCTTGCCGACGCCCGGCTCGCCGACGTAGAGCGGGTTGTTCTTGGTCCGCCGGCACAGCACCTGGATCGTCCGCTCGATCTCGGGCTCGCGACCGATCAAAGGGTCGATCCGGCCGTCGCGCGCTTTTGCGTTCAGGTCGACACAATAGGAGTCGAGGGCCTCGTGGCCCTTGCGTACCACCTTCTCGGGGGCCGCCTCCTCGTCGGCGCCGTGCACCGTGCGGCCCTCTTCCTTGCCCTGGACCTTGGCGATGCCGTGGCTGATGTAATTGACCGCGTCCAGGCGGCTCATCTCCTGCTCCTGCAGGAAATAGACGGCGTTGCTCTCGCGCTCGGAGAACATGGCGACCAGCACGTTGGCCCCGGTCACCTCCTCCCGGCCCGAAGACTGCACATGGATGGCCGCGCGCTGCAGGACGCGCTGGAACCCAGCGGTCGGCTTGGCGTCACCGGCCTGGGCGGTGATCAGACTGGCCAGCTCGTTGTCCACGTAATCGCCGAGGTCGCTACGCAGGCGCTCGAGACTGACGTCGCAGGCGCGCAGCACGGCGACCGCGTCGGTGTCCTCGGTGAGCGCGAGCAGCAGGTGCTCCAGCGTGGCATATTCGTGCCGACGTTCGTTGGCGTAGGCCAGTGCCCGATGCAGCGTCTGTTCCAGATTGGCAGAGAGCATGCCCCACTTAATCCTTTTCCAGAGTGCACTGCAAGGGGTGCTGATGCTTGCGGGCGTAATCGACCACCTGGGTGACCTTGGTTTCCGCCACCTCGTAGGTGAACACGCCGCAGATTCCGACGCCGCGCCGGTGCACGTGCAGCATGATGCGCGTCGCCTCCTCGCGGCGTTTGCCGAAGAAGCGCTCCAGCACATGCACGACGAATTCCATCGGCGTGTAGTCGTCGTTCAGCATCAGCACCTTGTACATAGACGGCTTTTTCGTCTTCGGCTTGGTCTCGACGACGGTGCCGGTCGAGGGCGTCTGGTCCTGATCTTTGTCCGTTCCGCTCATGCTCAACCCGAAATAGCGCTCGTCGCTCCCGGCCCGGTCCGGGCCTCAACGCTCCCGGTAGATGATATTGGGATTTACCCGGTCTGGAAAAGAGCGAAATCGTGCCCGGCCCTTGGACCGGATCCAACAGTGTGCACCAATACTAAATAATGGGGCCTTACCCCAGGCAAAAAAAGACCCGGCGCCTGGCGCCGGGTCTTGGCAGGGATTGATCTCGAAACAGGTCGGGTCAGGCGGCGACCGGTTTGATCAGCTTTCCGACCGTCACGGTAACCCGGGCCTGGATCGGCTGCATCGCCTCGTTGGCCACCTTGACCGACATCTCGGTCAGCTTGGCGCTCTCGGCCAAGGCCTGGTCAAAGCTCCGGCGGGAGTGCGCGCTCTGCAGGTTCGCCACCTCGCGCAGATCCTTGGCGCCGAGGATCGCCTTGGTCGCCGCGACGTTGCCCTCGAGCGAGCTGCGCGCGAAGGCCATCACCTCCTGGCTCAGGGCCTCGAAACCCTTGACGGCGATGTTGCCGGACTTGACCACGGCGTCGACGTTCTCCTGACCGAGCGCGGCGAAGTCGCCGTAGCCCTTGAAAACGGCCTTGGAGGTCCTTTCGACCTGCTCCTTGGTGATCGCCGCGGCCTTCTCGTAACCGGCCGAAGCCGCCTCGGCGCCGGCCTTGACGACCGCCTCGACGGTTTCCTTGGCGACAGCGGCGGGGACCACGGTGGCCTCGACGGGCTCCCTGGCGACGGTGGCGGCAGCGACGGGGGCCTCGGTGGGCTCGACGGCGTCTACCGGCTCGACGGGCACCTTGGCGGCAGCGGCGAGCGCAGCCACCTTGGCGGGCTTGGCCGCCTTGGCGGGCTTGGCCGCCTTGACGGGCTTGGTGCTGGACTTCTTGCTAGCCATTTCGTTCCACTCCTGGGGGTTTCTCTTCGCTCGAACCGTGCCCGGGCCGGCTATCGGAAAGCCGCCGGGCCCGTTGTTTCCCACGAAGAATTTGTTGCATTGCAATATGACCGTAAAGATAGGCTAGAAAAGCTCGCTGTCAAGGATTTTTTGTGCGGTGCAACATAGATGCGAACCCGACTTCCGACGGCCGCTTGCCCGGACCCGAAGGGCCGTGCCACACTCGCGCCCTCGCAGCGCACAGGGAGCCGCCACGCCCATGACCTATTGTCTCGGCATCAAGATCCAGGACGGTCTGGTGTGCCTCGCCGACGGCCGGGTGACCAGCGGCAGCCAGGTCTCCAACGTGCGGAAGATTTCGCTGCACGGCCCGGGTGGCGCCGAGGTCTGCGTCATGACCTCGGGCCTGCGCTCGTTGCGCGACAAGGCCCTGGCCTTCTTCGACCGCGCGCTGGGCCAGGAAGCGCCCGAGGGCCCGCGCGCCCTGCTCGCCGCCGTCGAGCTCTACGGCCGCTGCCTGCGTCAGGTCGCCGAGGAGGACCGCCAGGCGCTCGAGGATTCGAAGCTCGCCTTCAACCTGCACTCGATCCTGGCTGGGCAGCTGGCCGGGGATGCCGAACCGCGTATGTTCTTGATCTATCCGGAGGCCAACTGGATCGAGGTCGAACGGCGCACGCCCTATCTGTCGATCGGCGCCACGGCCTACGGCAAGCCGATCCTCGACCGGGCGCTCAGCTACGAGACCGCGATGCGGACCGCGCTCAAGCTGGCCTATCTGTCCTTCGACTCGACCCGCTTCAGCTCCGCCGACGTGGGCTTTCCGCTCGACCTGCTGAGCTATGCCGTGGCCGACCGCGTCTGGCGCGCGGTGCACTACGACTACGACGACCTCTCACAACAGCGCAGCTGGTGGAATGAGCACATCACAAAGCTGGCCGGCGATATGCCCGACGGTCCCTGGGCCGAGCACCTGCTGCCCGGCGACCCGGCCGCGCGGCTTTCGCTGGTGAAGGACGAATAGCAGCGGCCGCGGGGGCTTCGGAAGCCCGCGCGACCCACGCTCGGGCGACATCTCGAGGACGGAGACCCCATGACAAGCAAGCTGTTCGCGCCGATTGCGCTCCGCGGCCTGGAGCTGGCCAACCGGATCGTCGTGTCGCCGATGTGCCAGTACACGGCGCAGGACGGCACGGTCGGCGATTGGCACCTGATGCACCTGGGCCAGTTCGCCGTCTCGGGCGCCGGGCTGGTCTTCGTCGAGGCCACCGGGGTCGAGCCCGAGGGCCGCATCACCCCGGGCTGCGTCGGGCTCTACTCGGACGAGAACGAGGCCGGTCTGGCCCGTGTCGTCCGGTTCTGCCGGTCCTACGGCAACGCCAGGCTCGGCCTCCAGCTCGCCCACGCCGGGCGCAAGGCCTCGTCCGAGGTGCCCTGGCGCGGCGGCAGGCCGCTGGCCGCCGATGACGGGGGCTGGCAGACCGTGGCGCCGTCGGCCCTGCCCTATACGCCGGGCGGGCCGGAACCCACGGCGCTCGACGGCGAGGGCCTGGCACGGATCAAGGGCGCCTTCGTGCAGGCCGCAGAGCGGGCGCTGCGCCTCGACTTCGATCTGATCGAGATCCACGCCGCCCACGGCTACCTGCTGCACCAGTTCCTCTCGCCGCTCAGCAACCGGCGGGAGGACGCCTACGGCGGCAGCCTGGAGAACCGCATGCGCTTTCCGCTCGAGGTGTTCGAGGCGGTCCGCGGCGCCTGGCCCGAGGACCGGCCGCTCGGCATCCGGATCTCGGCGAGCGACTGGATCGAGGGCGGCTGGGACCTGGCGGGTAGCATCGCCTTGGCCCTGGCGCTCAAGGAGCGCGGTTGCGATTTCATCGACGTTTCCAGCGGCGGCCTGGCCCCCGCCCAGGCGGTCGAGGCCGGCCCGGGCTACCAGACCGGGTTTGCCGCCGAGGTGAAGCGGCTGAGCGGCCTGACCACGATCGCCGTCGGCCTCGTCACCGAGCCGCGCCAGGCGGAGACCATCGTGCGGAGCGGACAGGCCGACTTGGTCGCCCTGGCCCGGATGATGCTGTTCAACCCGCGCTGGCCCTGGCACGCGGCCGAGGCGCTGGGCGCCCGGGCCGACTTTCCCCCGCAATACCAGCGCAGCCATCCCTCGCTGCAGGGCGAGCCGATCCCCGGCAACCCGCCGCCGGCCAAGGCCTGAGCGTTCGCCATCCGCGACGGCCGAAGAGGCGGGTCCCTGGGCCTGCGAGACCGGATGTACCCTGCCCGCTTGATGGTGCAGCCGGCCGGTTGGCCGCAGAGTAGGGCGAGGGCCACCGACCGCGCGGCCCTAGCGCGTGCCCGGCCCGCCGACAATGGGTTGAAGAACATAACGTGATCACCGCTTCACCGTGTCCCTGGTCGAGGTCCGACTATGATTAACGCCATGGTAAGATCTGGAGCCTTACCCTGGACAAGACATGGTTAATTCCGTAGATTCGCAATCGAATCACGCTCTTACTCAACAAAGATGCTTCAAGTCGAACGGGCATGACTCTGAAGAAAGCAGCGAAGATCCGACGTCGCGCAGGCCTTTTGGCGCTCGTCTGCCTGATGGCGGCGCTGGCGACGATACCCGGCCCGGCCCGGGCCCGTTATGCCTCCATCGTAGTCGATGCCGGCTCGGGCGACGTGCTGCACGAGGTCAACGCCAACACGCGCAACTATCCGGCCTCGCTGACCAAGATGATGACGCTCTATCTCGCCTTCGAGGCCTTGCAGAGCGGCCGGCTCGAGGCGAAGCAGGCGCTGAAGGTTTCGTGGCGCGCCGCGCGCATGCCGGCCTCGCGGCTCGGCCTGAAGCGCGGTCAGACGATCTCGGTCGAGAACGCGATCCTTGCGCTGGTCACCAAGTCGGCCAACGACGCCGCCGTGGTGCTCGCCGAGGCGCTGGCCGGCAGCGAGGGCGGCTTCGCCCGCCGCATGACCAAGAAGGCAGGGGCGCTCGGCATGACGCATACCCGCTTCCGCAACGCCTCCGGCCTGCACGACCGCCGGCAGCTCTCCACGGCGCGCGACATGGCCATGCTGGCCCGCGCGCTGATCGTCGACTTTCCGCAGTTCTACAAGTACTTCTCGGCCAAGAGCTTCCGCTACAAAGGCCGCACCTACCGCAATCACAACCGGCTTCTGAAGAGCTACAGCGGCACCGACGGCCTGAAGACCGGCTATACCCGGGCCTCGGGCTACAACCTCGCCACCTCGACGGTGCGCAACGGTCGGCGCCTGATCGCCGTCGTGTTCGGCGGCAAGACGGCCAGGGCGCGCGACCGTCACATGGCCAGCCTGCTCGACAAGGGCTTCGCCATGCCGGTGGTCATCAGGGGCATCCCGGCCAAGGCGCCGACGTCGAAGCCCGCGAATCTGGCGACGACAACGGCCCAGGCCTCGGTGCCCAGCCCGCCGCCGGCCAAACCCGCCGCGCCGCTGGCCGAAGGCGACGCGCCACCCCCTGGGCCGCCGGAGTCCAAGCCCAAACAGATCCAGGTCACCACACGTGCGCCGATCTCGCTCCTGCCGCCGGGCATGCACAATGTGCCGACGCCGGCAAGGACAGCCGGCGCCAAGACGCGAAGGGCTCCTAAGAGTACCGGGCGCAGGGTGACCGAGGCGGCACGGCAGCTCGCCAGGACGGGCAGCTGGGGCGTCCAGGTGGGGGCCTTCTACAGCCTCAGCCCGGCCAGGAAGGCGGCCCAGGACGCCGCCGAACGCTTGCCCGGAATCCTGGGCGACACGCGGGTCGTGATCCCCTTGGTCGAGGCCAGTCAGGGACCGCTCTATCGGGCCCGGCTCATGGGCCTGAGCAAGACCAAGGCGCACAACGCCTGCCGCCGCCTGAAGTCGCTCGAGATCGACTGCCTGGTGGTCCAGTCCAAGGAGGGCGTCAAGCTCGCCCTCAACGACCAGCCCGCGAACTAGACGCGCCGCCCGCCGGCTCACTCGGCCGGGAAGCTCAGGCCGCTGGCCTCGAGCTGGGCGGCCAGCGCCGCCTTCAATCGGACCAGTCCGGCCTCGTCCGCCGCCTCGCAACGGGCGACCAGGACGTCCTGGGTATTGGAGGCCCGCAACAGCCACCAACCCTCGGTCGTCTTGACCCGCACGCCGTCGATGTCGGTGATCTCGGCGCCCTCGGCCGCGAGGCGCGCGCGCACCTCCTCGACCACCGTCCACTTGCGGTCCTCCGGACAGGGAAATCGCAGCTCGGGCGTGTTGACCAGCGGCGGCAGGGAATCGCGGAATTCGGCCAGGCCGAGGCCCGAGCGGCTGATTACCCCGATCAGGCGCACCGCGGCGTAGAGCGCGTCGTCGTAGCCGTAGTAGCGGTCGGCGAAGAACAGGTGGGCGCTCATCTCGCCGGCGAAGGGCGAACCGGTCTCGGCCATCTTGGACTTGATCAGCGAATGGCCGGTCTTCCACATGAGCGGCCGGCCGCCGGCCTCGGCGATCCCGTCGAACAGGACTTGGCTCGCCTTGACGTCGGCGATGATCGTGGCCCCCGGATGTTGCTTCAGCACGTCGCGGGCCAGGTAGAGCATGATCTGGTCGCCCCAGAGGATCCGGCCCAGGCTGTCGAGCGCGCCGATCCGGTCGCCGTCGCCGTCGAAGGCGATGCCCAGATCCGCGCCCGAGGCGCGCACGGCCTCCTGGAGCTGCACCAGGTTCTCGGGCACGGTCGGGTCCGGGTGATGGGCCGGAAAGGTCCCGTCGATCGCCTCGTTGAGCAGGGCGTGCTCGCCCGGCAGGCGCGCGGTCAGCGCGACCATGACCTCGCCGGCGGCGCCATTGCCCGCGTCCCAGACCACCTTCAGCGGGCGCGGGCCGTCGTAGTCAACAAGCAGGCGTTCGACATAGGTCTCGAACACCGGATGCTCGGAGATCCGGCCGGCGCCCGCCGCGAAATCCCCCGCCGCGGCGATCCGGCCCAACTCCTGGATGTCCGCGCCGAAGAAGGAGGCCCCGCCCAGGGTCATCTTGAAGCCGTTGTGGTCGGGCGGGTTGTGCGAGCCGGTCACCATGATGCCGCCGCCGACCGGCAGGGTGCAGGCCGCGAAGTACAGCATCGGGGTCGGCCCGCGGCCGATCCTGAGCACATCCAGCCCGGAGGCGGCCAGGCCCTCGGCCAGGGCGGCCTCGAGCTCCGGCGAGGACAGCCGGCCGTCGTAGCCGAGGGCGAGCGCCGCGGCGCCGCGGTTTAAGGCCAGGGTGCCGAAAGCGCGGCCTAGGACACGGGCGTCGTCAACCGACAGGGTGCGCCCGACGACGCCGCGGATGTCGTACTCGCGGAGAATCGTGGGATCGAAGCGATGCCCGCCGGTCATACCCCCGACTCCGGCTCGAAGGTCGGACGCCCGACGCAGCTGTAACGGATACCCGCCGCGGCGACGTCGCCTGGGGTGTAGATGTTGCGCAGGTCGACCATCACCGGACTCCTCATGAGCGATCGAACGCGCGCCAGATCGAGCGCGCGAAACTGGTTCCATTCGGTGAGGATGATCAGTGCGTCAGCGCCTTCCATGGTCTGATAGGCGTCCTCGCACCAGACCACCCCGTCCAGAAGGGGCTTGGCGGCGGTCATGCCCTCCGGGTCGAAGGCATACACGCGCGCGCCCGCCCCCAGCAGTGCCGGCAGGATGTCCAGGCTGGGCGCGGCGCGCATGTCGTCCGTGTTCGGCTTGAAGGTGACCCCCAGGACCGCGATCCGCTTGTTCTCGACCGAGCCGCCGCACTGGGCGATGACCCGCTCGGCCATGCGTGTCTTGCGGTCCTCGTTGACCTCGATCACGGTCTCGACGATCCGGGCCGGCGCCCCGGCATCCCTGGCCGTTTGTGCGAGCGCCAGGGTGTCCTTGGGAAAGCACGACCCGCCGAAGCCCGGCCCGGCGTGCAGGAACTTGGCCCCGATCCGCCCGTCCAGGCCGATCCCCCGGGCCACGTCGTGCACGTCACCGCCGACACTTTCGCAGAGGTCGGCGATCTCGTTGATGAAGGTGACCTTGGTGGCCAGGAAGGCATTGGCCGCGTATTTGGTGAGCTCGGCAGTCTCCAGGCCCGTGAACAGGATCGGCGTCTCGTTCAGGTAGAGCGGTCGGTAGACGAGACGCATCACGCCGTGCGGCCGCTCGCCCTGCGTGCCGATGACGACACGGTCGGGGCGCATGAAATCGTTGATCGCCGAGCCCTCGCGCAGGAATTCCGGGTTGGACACCACGTCGAACTCCGCCTCGGGGCGGGTCTCCGCGATGATCCGCCCGACCTCGCGCCCGGTGCCGACCGGCACGGTCGACTTGGTCACGACGACGGTATATCCGTCCAGCGCCGCGGCGACCTCGCGGGCCGCGGCGTAGACGTAGCTCAGGTCGGCGTGGCCGCCGTATTCGTCGCGCGGCGTGCCGACCGCGATGAACACGGCATCGGCCGGCTTGACCGCCGCCGCGAGGTCGGTCGTGAAGGTCAGCCGGCCCGCGGCCGTATTGCGCTTGACCATGTCGGCGAGCCCGGGTTCGTAGATCGGGATTTCGCCGCGCCCGAGGCGGGCGATCTTGTCCGCGTCCGTGTCGACACAGGCCACCTGGTAGCCGAATTCGGAGAAACAGGCGCCGGACACGAGCCCGACATAGCCCGTTCCGATCATCGCGATACGCATCAGGCCTTCTCCAGTGCGTCTTTGTAGCGACCCAGGATCCCGGTCACCTCGGCCCGCAGGTCCGGGCGCTCTAGGGCGAAAGCGATGTTGGCCTCGAGGAAGCCCGCCTTGCTGCCGCAGTCGAAGCGCCGCCCTTCGAAGCGCAGGCCGTGGAAGGGGATCCTGCCGATCGTCCGGGCCATGGCGTCGGTCAGCTGGACCTCGCCGCCGGCGCCCTTCTCCTGGCGGTCGAGCTCGGCGAAGACCTCGGGCCGCAGGATGTAGCGGCCGATGATCGACAGGGTCGAGGGGGCCTTCTCCGGTTGCGGCTTCTCGACCAGGCCCTTGGCCTCGGCCAGCCGGCCGTCGTCCCGGACCACGTCCAGGACGCCGTAGCGCCCGGTCTGCTCGCGCGGCACGTCCATCACGGCCACGAGGTTGCCACCGACCCGGCCGTAGACCTCCGCCATCTGTGCGAGGCAGGGGGCGTCGGACAGCACCAGGTCGTCGGCCAGCAACACCGCGAAGGGCTCGTCGCCGACCAGGTGCCGGGCGCACCAGACCGCGTGGCCGAGGCCGAGCGGCTCCTGCTGGCGTGTATAAGCGACCTGGCCCGGTGCCGGCAGCCAGGCCTGGATCTCGGCCAGTTCCGCCTGCTTGCCGCGCGCCGTCAGGCTGTCGTGGAGCTCCCAGCTATGATCGAAGTGGTCCTCGATGGCGGACTTGCCGCGCCCGGTGACGAAGATGAACTCCTCGACGCCGGCGGCACGCGCCTCCTCGACCGCATATTGGATCAAGGGCTTGTCGACCACCGGAAGCATTTCCTTGGGCAGGGCCTTGGTCGCCGGCAGGAAGCGGGTGCCGAGACCGCCGACCGGAAAAACCGCCTTGCGCACGGGGCTTTGTTTTGCTGGGCGTGGCATCGATTTCCGTGATGCGTTTGTCGGGGCTGTCGAGTCGTTCGGGGCGCGCAGCTGCAAGCGGCGGTGGTATGCCACAGGCCGGGCGCCGGGACAAGCGGCACACCGCGCTCTTCACCGGTCCGATCATGTCCGTTGCGGGTTGGGAGAGAGACGGACCGGGAGCCTCCGAGGTCAGCTCGACAGGCCACTGCCTCCGCTGCGCCAACCGCTCTGCGATTTGCATTTCGTACAGACGCGTTCGCCGGCCCAAGCGCTTTCAAACGCCCGGCGGCACATCAAGCACAAACGAACTTTGGTCTCGGGAAAGCGATCCAAGGCCGGATCCTCTAACCCGTTTTCCACTTCAGCCATAAAATCACCTTTACCGCTCAATCTCACAAAGGTACATTTTTCGACCCCTGGTTTCGGCTTTGAAGTGGTGGCCTTGCCTGCTTCCCTTGCGAATCGGCGCCGCGCCGGACAAATGGAGGGCACAGGTTATATTTGACCTTGGCGTATCCTGGCCGTTGCAGTCACGCCACGCCGCACTACTCTCAGAAAGTGTGGACCCCTCAGATATCATGATACCGCGTGAAACGGCCCGCGCCAACCAGATCATTCGAAAGGAGCAGCCATGGCTACTGGAACAGTTAAGTGGTTCAATCCGGTCAAGGGATACGGATTCATCCAGCCGAGTGATGGATCCCAGGATGCCTTCGTCCATATCTCCGCCGTCGAGCGGGCGGGCCTAACAGGCCTGAACGAGGGCCAAAAGGTCGAGTACGAACTCGTGCCCGGTCGGAACGGCAAGTCCTCCGCGGAAAACCTCGTCGTCCTAGACTGAAACCGAGCCCTTGGCGGCGTTCACATCGGGTGTTCGGCGCGCATACCTTCCCCTGTGCCTGGATCTGCCCAGGCCCCGCTCGTCTATTGTATCTGCCAGACCAGGGGCACACCGCCGATCGAGGCCGAAGCCTCCTTGGCGAAGCCGTCCATCTGCCAGAGAACGGCGCTACCGGTCGTCGTGTTGCGCCACAGGATGTCGGTGCGGCCGTCGGCGTCGAGGTCCCCGAGCCCGCCACCCGCGCCCGCGTAGCGCTGGGCGAAGATGTCGGGCGCATCGAACCCGGCCGGATCGTCCTGGCCGTCGCTCGCTTCGAGGTCGAGAATCGCCGTCGGCGTCTTTGGCGCTTTCTTCGAAACTGTCGAATCCCTCGGGTGCGGCACCGCAAGCGGCGGTGTAATGCTAGTGACGAAAGCCGGGGACAAGCCGCGCCAGTAGCGGCGCGAGGCCGTCACTTGTGGTCGGCGACGCAGTCGTAGAGGTAGAGATCGGTCAGCTGCGTGCCGCTCAGGCGCGTTCGGCCCCTGGCGACGGCCCGCTTGCCGTAGTCGGCGCAGTAGGCGTTCGCCAGCCCGTCGGTATTGCTCCACTGCCCTGCCTTGATGGAGACGGTCCTGTCGCCGCCCGCGATGACCTCGGGCTTGGAGAATGGCCGTGGCGCGCAAGCCGCCAGGGCGAGAACGGCGGCCGTCAGCGCCCACGCGCTGCATCCGCCCCGTCCGATTCCGCTGCTGCGTCCCATGCTTCCTCCCACCGACCGCCGGCTTCGTGTACAAATATCCGACGGCACTGGCAAGGCGCCCGAGGGCCGGAGCTTCATCCGCATCCTGTCAGCAGGGGAACAAGGAACACGACGCAGGGACGAAGAAAAGCGCCGAGATCATGGACGGCGCTCATCCCCACAAGCCGAACCTTCGCCGCCACCCCTCGTCCAGCCCATCGGCCCACGCGGCGGCCCCGGCTTGTCGGCCTGCGCGGTTCATCCGGTCCGTATCCAGGATTCACTTGGAATCGCCGGGGGAGGCTACACGCTCAGCAACAGGTCTTTCGCCTGGTTGATCTTGGCGGCCAGGTAGTTCGAGCCGCCATGATCCGGATGTACCTTCTGCATCAGGCGGCGGTGCGCCTCGCGGACCTCGTCTTCGTCCCCGCCCGCCCCGGCGCCCTCGCCGCCCGCCGCCGCGCCCGCAGCCTCGCGCCAAGCCTCGCCTTGGCTGCGGTCCAGGTAGGCCTCGAGGACCGCCGCCGACTGCCGGTCGGCGGCCTGGCACTCGCGCCACAGCTCGACCAGCTCGTCCAGCTCCAGCTCGTCCAGGCGACGCCCGGCGAAGCGGCCCTCGAGCACATCGCCGCTCATCACGCCGCTGTCGTGGTCGAGCGTCATCTTCAGAAACCGGGTCGCGATCTCCGAGGTCTGGCCGGGCCTGGGGCCGGCCGCCGCCTTGATCCGCTGGCGCAGGGCCCGCGACTGCAGGAGCACAATGATCAGCATGGGCAGCAGCGCGATCAGCGCCTGGCGCCAAGAGAAGATCAAAAGGAGGACCAAGACCACACCGAGCGTGGCCAGGGTCCAGCGCAGGGCCCTAGCGACCACCTTCGGGTCGGCGCCGACGAACCAGCGACCGATCAGGATGAAACCGACCAGCAGCGCCAGGCCGAGGATGAAATACGCGATCAAGACCGGATCACTCCTGCCAGCACCATCGCTTGCGCGACAGCCCTTCATTAGTCCGGCCCCTCAAACGCCGGGCGGGTGCATCCGCACCCTTGGCTTCGCTCGCATAGGCTCTTGGGGCCTCAATGGCCCAGTATGCAGCGCCTGGCCATGCCGCCCCGGGCGTCTCGAGATCCCCGTGCAAGCGATCTGATCCTGCTCGGTTCGTCATTTGATCTGGTGCGTCAGGCGGCGCACCACGCCGCCGTGCCGCTGCGAATAGTCCGCCAAGGCCTTGCGTCCGCCCGCGGCATAGACCGCGACCGCCGACAGCAGATCTCGCAGCTGCTGCGGCGCGTTGGCGTCAAAGGGGCAGAAGGCGCCGCCCGAGAGGCGCGCGATCTGCTTGAACGCCTTGGCGGCGATGGCGTCCTGGCCCTCGTGGAACATGAAGCACGGCAGGCCCAAGAGGCCCAGCTCGCCGGCCAGGTGGCCGAGCCTGTCGATGTCCTCCTCCAGGCAGTCGCCGACGAAGACCAGCGCACCGACTTTCCTGCGTTTGGTCTCCTCGACGGCGTGTTTCAGCACCTTGGCGATCTGGGTGTGGCCGGCCAGGCAGAACACGCCGGTCATGCGCCGCAGCATGGCATCCGGATCGTTGATCCACGGCCCGGCGTCGAACTCGCCGAAGCCGCGGTAATAGGCCAGCTGGATGTCGAGCCCGCCGAGCGCCGCGGTCTCCTGGAACATGCGGGCCTGGATGTGGCTGGCCTGGTCCCAGGTCGGCTCGCGGCTCGCCGTGGCGTCCATCGCGAAGATCAGGCGCCCGCGCTCGCCCGGCGCCCGCACGCTGGGCGTGGCGGCCACTTTCTTGAGAAAGGCGTCGACCTCGGCGCCCGAGGAGGTGCTGGGCAGCTTCTTGTCAGCGGTCATAGGTCACCGTCTCGTACGCCAAGCGCATCGTTGGGTCCCGATCATCCTACTATATAGGTGAAAATTCGCCTTATGCCGCAATGCCAACGGGACGTCACGCCGGGCGCAGCCAGACCGCGGTATCGTGGAACACCGCGCCGCCGCGCGGCGCCCCGGGATCGGCACTGACCAGCGTGTTGATGCCCAGGCCCTCCTCGAAGGCGGCGTTGGGCCAGATGCTCTCCACGACGACCACCTCGGGCTGCAGGCCGTCGAAGGGCCGCAGGTGGAGCACCAGCGAGCCGAGGGCGTTGCCCACCCGGACACGCGCGCCCGCCCCGAGGCCCAGCCGCCGGCAGGTTTCGGGATGGACCATGATCTCCGGCCGGCCCTC
>CAMYMY010000070.1 GCA_947259625.1 uncultured Kiloniellales bacterium
TCCTGGACCTCGACGTGGCCGGCGACGGCCATGAGGGTCGAGCTCTTGCCGGCGCCGTTGGCGCCCACGAGTGCGACGACCTCGCCGGCGCCGACTTCGAGGTCGAGGCCGTGGACCACGCGCATCGGCCCGTAGCCGCAGCTCACGTTCTCAAGCCGCAGCATGGTCCGGATCCTCGCCCAGATAGGCCACGCGCACCGCCGGGTCGGCCATCACGACTTGCGGCGCGCCCTCGGCGATCCTGACGCCGTTGTCGAGCACGACCAGCCGCCGGCAGATGCGCAGCACCTCGCCCAGATTGTGCTCGATCAGGACGACGGTCAGCCCGTCGTCGGCGTTGAGCGCGGCGATGGTGTCGGCCAGGGCCCGGGCCTCGGCACTGTTGAGCCCGGCCAGGGGCTCGTCGAGCAGCAGCAGCCGGGGCGCGAGCGCTAGGGCGCGGGCGACCTCGAGCCGCTTGAGCACGCCGAGCGGCAGGGTCGCCGGGCGGGCCGCCGCCGCGTCCTCGATGCCCACCCCGTCGTTACGCAAAGCTCGCGCAGACCTTGCCGAAATGTCCGCCCTTGGCGAAGGCCTTGATCGCTTCCCCCACGGATTCGAAGGCAAAAGTCCGATCGTCGATCACGGGCACGATCCGATGTTCCTCCATCTCCCGGGCCATCTCTTCGAAGACCTCGCGGCTGCCGACCGTAACGCCCTGCAGTCGAATGTTCCGGGTCACGACCGGACCCAGATGCAGGGTGCCGGAGCCGCCGGAGAGCACGCCGATCAGGCTGATCGTGCCGCTGGCGCGCGCGGCCCGAATGGACTGCTCCAGCGTCCCGGCTCCACCCACCTCGACGACATGGTCGACGCCGGCGCCGGCCGTGATCTCGCGGACGCGCGCAGACCATTCGGGCCGCTCCGTGTAATTGACCAGGTGATCGGCACCGAGCTCTTCAGCGCGCGCGAGCCGCTCCCCGCCCGACGAGGTGATGATGACCTCCGCGCCCCGCAGCTTCGCGAAGAGGAGCGCGAAGAGCGATACCCCGCCGGTCCCTAGAATCAGCACGGTGTCTCCCTTTTTCAGCTCTCCCTGGGACACCAGGGCGTTCCAGGCCGTCACGGCGGCACAGGGCAGAGTGGCGGCCTGAACGGGCGTCATGTGCCGCGGCGCCCGCACTACGCCTTCCTCGCTCAGCACCATGAAATCCTGCATGACGCCGTCGCGCGGCCCGCCGAGCAGGCCCTCCCAAAGCTCGTCGCGGAACGAGCCGGTCAGCCAGGTCTGCCCGAAGATCGGACAGACCAGATCGCCGGGCGCGACACGCGAGACGCCCTGGCCCACGGCGATGACCTCGCCGGCCCCGTCCGACACCGTCACCAGCGGCAGGGTCCCGCTGCGCCGCCCGTAGCCGCGGTTCGCCATCACGACGTCCCGGTAGTTGAGCGAGGCCGCCCGCATGCGCAGCAGCACCTCGCCCGGCCCGGGCTCGGGGTCCGGGCGCTCGGCCGGCACGATGTTGTCCGGACTCCAGTCGTCCCGGAGTTCCATGACCCTCATGTATCAACCCCCCATCCGCCCGTCGCGAGAGCGTATAGTATCCCGGAAAGGAGAGGTGGCGATACGTTCACGGACGACCGTCAACGGCGTCCCGCACCTCGCGTGGCAGGCAAAACTGCGCCCGGCGAACCAAGAGGCTCACGGCGAAAAGACCGCGCCTACTGCACCTCCCAGACGAGGGGCGGCTTGCCGATCGACCCGTGGCCAGTCAGGTCGAAGCCGTCCATCTTCCAGATGGCGGTGTTTTCGGTATTCGTGTTGCGCCACAGGATGTCGGCCTTGCGGTCGCCGTCGGAGTCGCCGGCGCCCTCCACGCGCCACGCGAGCGCCGGCGCGCCGATCGAGGCGGCGGCCTCCTTGACGAGACCGTTCATCTTCCAGATGAAGGTGTTGCCGGTGGAGGTATGGCGCCACAGGATGTCGGAGCGGGCATCGCCGTCGAAGTCGGCCAGGTCCTGCACCTGCCAAGCTAGGTCCGGTTCGCCGAACGTCCGGTGGCCGGCCACCGCCAAGCCGTCCATCAGCCAGATCGCGGTCTGGCCGGTGGCCGTGTTGCGCCACAGGATGTCGGACTTGGCGTCGGCGTCGAAGTCGCCCACGCCGGCCACCTGCCAGGTCAGCGGCGGCCGCCCGATCGCGCCGTGACCGGCAAGCGCGAAGCCGTCCATCCGCCAGACCACCGCGGCCCCGGTATCCGTGTTGCGCCACAGGATGTCGGCATGGTCGTCGCCGTCGAAGTCGCCCGTTCCCACTACCCGCCAGACCAGGTCCGGCGTGCCGATCGTCCGCCCCTGGGCCAGGGAGAGCCCGTCCATCTGCCAGATCGCTGCGGCCTCGGTAACGGTGTTGCGCCACAGGATGTCGGCCTTGGCGTCCGCGTTGAAGTCGGCTATGCCCACGACCCGCCAATCGGCCGCGGGCGCACCGATCGTCCGGGCGGCGTCGAGGGTGAAGCCGTCCATCTGCCAGATCGCTGCGGCCCCCGTAACGGTGTTGCGCCACAGGATGTCCGACCGGCCGTCCACCGTGAAGTCCCCGGCCACCGGCCCGTCGCCTTGGTAGCGCTGGGCGAAGACTTCGGCAGTAAGGCGGTCCAGGCGGCGATCATAATCGTTCCACGCCACGACGAGGTCCCCGTCGGCATCCATGGCCACGGACGGTCGGACTTGATTGGCTGTCGTGACGCTGTTGACCTGGAACTCGGGTCCGTGGGCCACGCCTGCGGCGTCGAAGCGCTGGGCGAAGACGCCCCAAAGGTCGCCGTCCTGGCGGTTGCTCTGCCACGCCACGACAAAGTCGCCGTCGGCATCCATGGCGATGGCCGGCTCCATTTGGGCGCTGCTGGTAAAAGTGTTGACCTGGAACTCGGACCCCTGGGCCGCGCCTGCGGCGTCGAAGCGCTGGGCGTAGACGCCCCAATGGTCGCCGTCCTGGTCGAAGCTGTTCCACGCCACGACGAAGTCCCCGTCGGCGTCCATGGCCACCGTGGGATTTACTTGATTGAAGGTCGTGTGGGTATTGACCAGGAACTCGCCCCCCTGGGCCGCACCCGTGGCGTCGTACCGCTGGGCGAAGATGCCATAGCCATCGCCTGGGCCGAAGCCATGCCACGCCACGACGAAGTCCCCTTCGGGGTCCATGGCCACGGACGGTGAGAGTTGAAGGACCGAGGTAAAGCTGTTGACCTGGAACTCCGAGCCCTGTGCCACGCCAGCAGCGTCGTAGCGCCGGGCGAAGACGCCCCATAGGTCGCCGTCCTGGAAGCCATAATCGGTCCACGCCACGACGAAGTCGCCGTCGGCGTCCATGGCCACGGACGGGACCATTTGACCGCCTATCCCGAGGCTGTGGACCCGGATCTCGGGCCCTTGGGCCACGCCCGTGGCGTCGTAGCGCTGGGCGAAGAGGCCCTGAGCATTGTTATGCCCGCAGCAACTTGTCCAGGCCACGACGAAGTCGCCGTCGGCGTTCATGGCCACCGCCGGCCGGTCCTGATAGTTGAGGATGAAACTGTTGACGTTGAACTCGGGGCCCTGGGCTACGCCCGCGGCGTCGAAGCGCTGGGCGAAGATGCCGTAACCGCCATAAGGAAAGCCATAATGATAAACTCCTTCCTGGTCATAGCTCTGCCACGCCACGACAAAGTCGCCGTCGGCGTCCATGGCCACGGACGGTAGGGCTTGGCTGAATGGCGTGAAGCTATTGACCTGGAACTCGCCTCCCAAGGCATCGCCAGGAGCGGCGTCGACCGGGCCCGGCGGCGTCAGGAAGGTGGTTGCCAGAAGATAGAGTGCCAGAGTTGATTTGCTGTTACGCTGGCGCATCCTTCCTCCCCTGGAAAAGTCAGCCGTCCCTGCTTGTCGCGGCGTGTTGCCACTGAGAACAAGTCGCAACTAATTGAAGCCTTTTGCTTTCGAGCATACTACCAAGGATCGGCAAATCGCTCAATAATACAAGAACTCTAGGTGAAACAACGGAATGGCGGGGTCTTTTAGCGGTCCTCCGCGCCCACATCGGTGCATGGACGCGCCAAGCGGCTTACCCCAGCAGCCCGTACCTGAACGCGATCCACAGCTTTTCGGCCTTGGAGACGCGGACCGGCTCGCGCGGGCGGTGCCAGCCGCGGGCCTCGAGGCGGGCGAGGATGCGCTCGTAGACCTGCATCATGAGGAGGCAGGGCTTGAGCGGGCGCGGATCGCAGGATCCGATCAGCTCGCGCGTGCGCTGGAAGCGCGCCCGCGCGCGGGCGGCCAGCTCGGCGGAGGCCGGGGCGAGGCCCGGGTGGTCGAGCACCGCCTGCGGGTCGCGGGTCGTAATCCCGTGGGCATCCAGGAGCTCGCGCGGCAGATAGAGCCGGCCCTCGGCGGCGTCCTCGGCCAAGTCGCGCAGGATGTTGGTGATCTGCAGGGCCTCGCCCAAGGCCACCGCGATCTCGCGCGCACGGGGCTCCTCGGCGCCGAAGGCGTGGATCGAGAGCATGCCGACGGCCCCGGCGACGCGCCGGCAGTAAAGGGCGAAGTCCTCGAGGCTGGGCGCCACGACGGCCGCGCGCGCGTCCATCTCCATGCCATCGATGACCGCCAGGAACTCGTCGCGAGGTAGCCGGTATGCCGCGACCGGCCCTGCCAGCGCCCGGGTTGTCGGGCGTGTCGGCCGGCCCTCGTAGAGCCGCGCGATCTCGGCGCGCCACGCCTCCAGGCTGGCCAGCTTGGCCTCCGGCTCGTCCGTCCCGTCGGCGACGTCGTCGACCTCGCGGCAGAAGGCGTAGATCGCGAACATCGCCTCGCGCCGCGCCTTGGGCAGGACGCGCATGCCCCAGAGGAACGAGGTGCCCGAGCGGCGCACGACCTCGTGGACGTGATGGATCGCCGCCGTGGCGGCCTCGGGGGTCAGGGTGCCGCTTTCGGCCATGGCGCGCTCAGGCCGTGCGCGCCGGAGCGAGCGCGCCGCGCCGGCCGATCAGTCGCCGCCACAGCACGCCGGCCACGCCGGAGAGCGCGCAGGCCGCCACCTGGGGCTTGCTCAGCACGACCCGCTCGGCCAGGGGGTCGCGCCGCCTGAGCGCCCGGATCAGCTTCTCGGCGAGGCGCACGATGACCGCGGATTCCATGGCCAGGCTGCGGGACTTGAGTTGGCCGGGCAGCCGGCGCGCCTCGGCCATGAGCTGCTCGGTGGCGTCCAGGCAGCGGTCGAGCACCCGGCGCAGACCGGGGCTGGCCTCCGGCGCGTCGAGCGCGGCCAGCGTGACGCCGGCCTCGGCCAGCCAGTCCTGCGGCAGGTAGACCCGATCGAGCGCCCGGTAGTCGGCCGCGCAGTCCTGCAGGTGGTTGATCACCTGGAGCGCGCTGCACAACGCGTCGGAGGCGGGATAGCCGGCCGGGTCCTCGCCGTGCAGGTCGAGCAGATAGCGCCCGACCGGGTTGGCCGAGTTCTCGCAGTAGCCCATGAGGTCCGCCCAATCGCGATAGCGCAGCTTGGTGGCGTCCTGCTTGAAGGCGATGGTCAGGTCCGTGGCGCGGCGCGCGCCGACTCCGGTCTCGGCCAGGCTGGCGCGCAGGCGCTCGGCGGTGGCGGGCGCCGGGTCGCCCTCCGCCTCGCCCAGCACCGCGGCAGCCATGCGGTCGAGCCGGGCGACCTTGTCCCCGGCGGCCAGGTCCGGATTGTCCGCGATGTCGTCGATCGCCCGGGCGAAGGCGTAGTAGCGCGCGACATGGGGCCTGAGGCGCGCCGGCAGCAGGAACGAGCCGACCGGGAAGTTCTCGTCGCCGGCGCCCTTGCCGGACGGCGTCTCGATGCCTGGAACGGCGGTCACGTTTGTCTTCGGTGCGGTGTGGCTGGGCATTTCCGCCCAGCTTAGCGTCGGACGGCCTAGTCTTCCAGACCCGCCATGGCAGCCTGCGCCCGGCCCTTCCACTCGCCGCCGCGCCCGCTCCGGTGGCGTCTGGCCGAATCGAGGGTCATGAGGGTATAGAGCAGTGCGGGCAGCGGCAGCAGCAGGGTCATCGCGACCGGCTGCCCGTAGCGCTGAAAGGTGGGCCAGGCGGACAGCGCCATCAGGCCCCAGGCGGTCATGCCGGCCACCACGGCGCCGAAGGCGGCACCGAAGTCCTCGATCGGCAGGAACATGCCGGCGTAGGTGCCGCCCAGCACGGCGATGGGCGGCACCAGGTAGGTCAGAATCATGCCGATCACCGTGCCGAACAGCCGGCGTCGCGAACAGCCCAGCTGCGTGTAGGCGCTGCGCGCCACCATGCGCCAGATGTCCATCAACCCCTCATAGGGCCGGATGCTCTCGGCCTCGGGCCCGAGACCGAGCCAAATGCCCCGGCCGCGCTCGCGGGCCACCGCCTTGATCCGCGCGGCCAGCGCGCAGTCGTCGATCAGCTCGCCCTTGATCGAGCGGAAGTCGCCGGCGGAGTTCAGGGCCTCGAGATTCACCAGTATGCAGCCCCCCGACGCGGCCGCCGTCCGCCGCTTCGGGTTGTTGACCCAGCGGAAGGGATAAAGCTTCTGGAAGAAGAACACGAAGGGCGGAATCAGCAGGCGCTCCCACCAGCTTTCGCAGGACAGCAGCGGCATGACCGAAACCAGATCGAGCTTATCGGCCTCGGCCTTGGCGACCAGGTCGCGCAGGTTCTGCAGCCAGTGCGCGATGTCCGCATCGGTCAGCCACAGATAGCGCGCCTCCGGCGCGCGGGCCTGGGCGTGTGCCCAGCCCTGGGCCAACGCCCAGATCTTGCCCGACCAGCCCGAGGGCAGCGGGTCCGATTCGACCACGTGAAAGCGGTCTGCGTGCTTCGACTCCCTGGCCAGGGCCCGGGCCGCCCGCGCGGTCCCGTCCTCGCTGTGGTCGTCAACCAGGATGATCTGGAGGGGGCCGGGGTAGTCCTGCTCCAGCAAGGTGTCCAGTGTCTCGCCGATCACCTCGGCCTCGTTGCGCGCCGGCACCAGGGCGACCACGCTGGGCCAATCGGCCGGGTCCGGGAGGTCCGGCTCAAGCTCCTGGTCGGCGGCCCAGAACAGACCGCGGGCCAGCACCAGATAGACCCAGATGAGCACTGACAGGATGGCCAGGATAGAGAGAATCCACATCATTGCGACAGTCCAGCCTCGTTCGTTCTAAGTGTACCGGCCTCGCCGTTCACGCCGGCTCGTACGCCCGCAGTAGCGTTCTTCGGAACCCAATGGAAACGGCTGCCGGGATCAGCAATACGTAACACGACGCAGCTACGATCAGCGTGATGTCTATGCCGTATGCGATGCTGCAGGCAACCGCAAGGGAAGAGGCGAGCACTCCTGCCGCGCCGTTGATGCCCCAGAACCAGGGGGCCGGCTTGCCATCCACCGCGGATATCAAGCGCATGCCGGTCGGAAACCCGTAACCCATGAGCAGCCCGGCGGGGGCAATCAACAGAACACAAAGCGATGCGCGCACCAGCAAGGAGGCGCTTTCTAGGCCGGACAGAACGTCCGGCAACCAGAGGGGCAGGGCGAAAAGATATCCCCCCGTCAGCACAGACCAGAGCAGCAGCTTTCTCCAATCGTCCAGGGGCCACCGGTCCGAGATCATGCTGCCGATGCCGGTCGCCAGTATCAAGGAGAACAGCACGATGCTGAGCGAGTATATGGGATGTCCCAGGAAGACGCCCATACGCTGGAGAAGACCAATCTCCGCGCACATGAACCCGACCCCGATCAGGAAGAAGTAGGCGCTGCCGCCGACGGCAAGCTTGCGGCCAACGTCCTTGATCGCCGGCCGCAATGGCAGAACGATCGCCGCCACCACCAGCGCGATGGACAAGACGAAGAGCTTTACCAGGGTCAGAGTCGCGGTCAGGTTTCCCGCGGCGACACCATTCTGCCGGGGGGTACGGGCGCCAGTAGCCGCAAAGATCCTCACCGCCTCGGAGAGCCGCAACTGGTTGAAGAAGAACGGCCGGTTATCCGTTGGTGGTGTGAGGTCAAGATCGAGGCTCGAGGTATAGCGGTCCAGTTGGGTCGGGTTGGCGCTGGCGACGATCTCCCGCAGAACCCGGGAGGCGGGTTCCGCATCTGGCGCGATGAGCACTCCGTATCCCATGTCGGCCACGACATCCTTGAGCACGGCGATACGCTCCGGTGAAAGCGGCGACCGAGAAAACACCAGCGTCGCAATCGTGCCGGTACTAGCGAGGAAAATATGCCGGCTAGGCTCGGGCAGACCCATGTCGAAGGCCGCCGCCATCGCCAGGCTGACCATGCGGCCGGTCTCCTCGATTCGATCGGGTGAGTACCAGCGGCTGACCGTGAACAAGCCGTCCGGCGTTAGGCGCCGGAGAAAGATTCGCCATCCCTCCACCGTGTAAAGGCCGTTTTCGCTTAGGGTGAAGGCTCCGGCCCCCGTGGCGGCCCAGGTGTCGATCAGGCTCATCTGGATGATGTCGAAGGTCTTGCCGCTCCGCGCGAACCAACTCCTTGCTTCATCCACATGGTAGGTGACCCCCCTGAGGTCCGCGAGGCCGGCGAAATCCATATACTCCGGATCCTTGGTCAGAAGCCGGATCATGATGGGGTTGATTTCCACGCCCGTGACCTCGGAAACGCCAAAAACGCGGGCGCTGAGGATGTCGCGTCCGCCACCCACGCCGATGATCGCCGCGCTGTCCAGACCGGGCAGATGGTAGGGCAGATTGGTAATGTCGTACCGCAGGAAATCGGCTTCGCGTACATCGCCGCTAAACCGGTAGGCTGCAGTCCCGGCGTCACCGTCGATCAGCACCATGCGTTGCCCAACGCGCCAGTCGTCAGCGCGGAACTCCGGGGCCGGCCCCCACATCTTGGGTGCGGTCACGCCGTCGTCGGTGACCGTGACCCGGGAGTAGGAATTCCACCGGTCGAAGATCGGTCGGTTATTGCCCAACTCGGAGACCCCCTTGACGAAGAGCGGACGGAGGCGATGCTCCGACAGGCCGTTCCCGGCGGCGATCAGGACCAGGGCCAGTGTCACCAGGCCGCAGCGTCGCGGCAGGAACGCCAGCGGGGGCGGCGATTTCGGCGCCCTGCCAATGCCGGACCGAACAAACAAAAGGGCCGCCGCCGCCGCGGTCGCGCTGATCCAGAGCACCGCGGAGGGCGCATCGGTCATGTTCAGCACCGCAAGTACGCCCAGACAGCCGAGTGCAGCACCAGCCAGATCGACGCCATACACGCGACCGACCGGATAGGGGCTGCGGGTCAGCGCCAGACTGACGACCACGCCGGAGAAAAAGAAAGGTATCGACAGGCAGGCCAGCAATGCCGGCCAGGCCAGCCAATTGAGTAGGCCGCCGCCGTGCAGCGGAAGCCCCATCTGAATGACGAGGGAAACGGCGGTCGCGATCGCGAAGGCGGCACTGAAATAGGCGAGATCATGGGAAAGGGTCGCCTGGGTGAAGCGATCGCGGCGCAGATAGACCCAAACCGCCCCCGCCGTCAGCCCGAACATGCCGACGCTAATGACGAAAAAGGCCAAATGATACCAAGTGACCGCCGAAAGGATCCGCGTCTCGACCACCTGCAACATCAAGGTCGCCAGGGTGACCAAGAAGACACCACCGTAGAATCGCAACGACCCTTTTGTGCTGGTAACCATCTTGGTCCTTTGACCCTCCGGCATGCGCCCGACCCTCTTGGCCAGCGTGGCAAAGAGCGCAGGGGGCCAGATAGTGCAGAGCAATCGGTTAGGAAGCGATTAAGCCCCGGAAAGGCCTAGTGCGGAGCGGCGCCGTCGCAGCTGAGGGCCGGTCTGTCGTCAGACCCGAAATTTGTACGTCGTCCCCGGCGCGCGCTCGATGTCGGGCGGGTAGGCTTCGCGCTTCTCGGCGAAGTAGCGCGCCCGGTGGTCGCCCTCGGAGGCACGGTTGTAGGTGACATACAACACCCGGCGTTGAGAGTCTGTTAAGTTCGGCCCCGAGCGGTGCGGCGCGAGACTATCGAAGAACAGGGCGTCGCCCGGCTGGGTCGGATAGGGCACGAAGTCCATGGCCTCGAGGGGGGCGCCCTCAAGTGGCGTCCACTCCGCGCCCAACATGCCCTTGTCGTGCCAGCCGGCGGCGATCTCGAGGCAGCCGTTGGCGAGCGTCGCCGGATCGATGCCGACCAGCGCGGTGACGTAGAAGCCGGCATAGCGGCTCCAGCCGGCCTGGACGTCCTGATGCGGCGTGAAGCCCGAGCCGCCCGGCTGCTTGAAGTTGACCTTCTCCTTGAACAGCACGGACGGCTCGCCGAGCAGCTCGGAGACCGCCCCGATCATCCGTCCCCCGGTGAACAGCGCGCGGAAGCTCTCGTGGTAGGGGACGAAGTCCTCGATGCGCTGGACCACCCGGCGCCGGGGCCGCTTCAGGCTGTCCTCGTAGTAGACCATGTGCCGGCCCGGTTTCTCCGGCCAGTTGGTGATCTCGTCGGTCCACCAGGTAATTCGGGCGATCTCGGAGGCGTCGTAGAAGCGTGGCACGAAGACGAAGCCATCGCGCCGGAAGGCGGCGGTCTGCTCAGCCGTCAGAAATTCGGTTTCGTTCATCGCCTCGGGTCCAATTCCAATACCGTCGCGCGGCCGGGGACACGCCAGTTTAAGGCCCCGACCCCCGCTGGCAAGGTGCCCGCGGCGGCGGCGCGACGCACCGGCCGCTCGAGTTATTGGGCCTGCGCTGGCTTCCGGTGTTTTTGCCGCCATTCGGCGGCCAGCTTCTCGGCCTTGACCACTTGGGCGAACGACATCTTCTTGGCAACCATATTTCGCTCTTCACCGGCTATGCCCAGGTTCTGCGCGGCGGCCAAGTCATACCACATGTGCGCCCGGACATAATCGCGAGCCACGCCGAAGCCCTTCTCGTACATGACGCCGAGCATGTACTGGCCCTTGGCGCTGCCCTGCTCGGCAGCCCGGCGGTACCACATCAGCGCTTCGGCGTCGTTCCGCTCTACGCCTTGGCCGAAGTGGTACAGTGCTCCGAGGTTGACCTGGGCCTTGACATGGCCCTGCTGCGCCGCGAGGTGGTACCACCTTGCGGCCACGGCGGGGCGCTTGGGCACGCCAAGGCCATTGGCGTACATGTAGCCGAGGGTGTATTGGGCCTGGGCGTGGCCCTGGCTGGCGAGCGGCCGGAATTCACCGAGCGCCGTCGTGTAATCGCCCCGCAGGTATGCGGAGAACCCGCCCTCGAAGTCGGCCCACGCCGGGGCGGCCAGTCCGAGGACGAGCGCTGTGGCCAGAGCAAGGCGGCGCAGGATCATGTCATCCCCAAGGGCATGGCGCAGCGCAGCGCGGCGTGGCGGCGCTGCAAATTACAGGAACATGTTACACCGTCGAGGTTGTGAAGCGGTTAATCTAGGCAATTTTTTCCCACCTTGCGGGATTAGGCGTCGGGTCCGGATACCGGCGTTCACGTGAACTCGACGCCGAGCGTATCGCCCCTGCGCCAGCTGCGCCAGCGCACCTCGCAGCGGCGCGCGGGACCTTCCAACGGCTCCAAGTCGAACAGCGTCGGGCACTGCTGGCCGGGCTCGGTCAGGCGAAGCGCCGCGCCCCCCGCCGATACGTCGAGTATGACGCAGGGGATATGGCTGTCCCGGTCCATGATCAGGGCCGCCCCGAACATCGCCGTCCGCTCGTGCTCGCGCTGTTCAGCGCCGCCCATTGCTGGCGCCGATGCGGACCGCAGCTCGCCGGATCCCGCCCGAGGGTCGCCGCCGGCCTTTCGGCCGGACTCCCGTCTTCTGGCCGCCGATGTCTGGTCGAACCGCGCGATGACCCTCTCCATGCGGGCGATCAGCTCGTCCATGTCGAACGGCTTGGCGAGGAATTCGTCGACCCCGAGGATCGCCCCCTTGGACTCCAAATCCTGGCCCGAAAGGCCTGATTCCAGCAATACAGGAACCTTGATGCCCTCCCATTTCAGGAGCTGGATCACTTCGAACCCGTCGATATCCGGCAGGGCGACGTCAAGCACGATGATGTCGTAGGCATTATCCTTGGCCAGCTTGACCGCCTGTTCGCCCAGCTCGGCGATCTGGCAGGTGTGGCCTCTGTTGTGGAAGGCCATCGCTACGCTCTGGCTCAGCGCATGATCGTCGTCGACAAAGAGGACATGCATGGCCGAACTGCGAGCTCCCCGCACCGGAGGAAAGGTGGGTACCTTGTCGCAGGCTAACCGGTAAAATCTAAATAATAGGCTAAAACGACTAGGCCTCCCCACCGAGATCCGCTTCCCCGAAAAGGGGCGTCAGGTCGGGAAAAATACGCGGCCTAGGGCTTTCCAGGCACCAGGCCTAGGCCTTCAGCTCCGCCAAGCTCGCGTAGAGCGCCAGCGCCTCGGGGTTGGCGAGCGCCTCCTGGTTCTTGACCGGGCGGCCGTGGACCACGTCGCGCACCGCCAGCTCGACAATCTTGCCGCTTTTGGTGCGGGGGATGTCGGCGACCTGGATTACCTTGGCCGGCACGTGGCGCGGCGTGCAGCCCTCGCGGATCCGCCCCTTGATCTCCTGCACCAGCTGGTCGCCCAGCGTGAGCCCGTCGGCCAGGCGGACGAAGAGCACGACGCGCACGTCGCCCTCCCAGTCCTGGCCGATCACGATGGCCTCCTGGACCTCGTCGAGCTGTTCGACCTGGCGGTAGATCTCGGCCGTGCCGATGCGCACACCGCCCGGATTGAGCGTCGCGTCGGAACGGCCGTAGATGACGACGCCGTCGTGCTCGGTCAGCTCGACATAGTCGCCGTGGCACCAGACGTTCGGATACTTCTCGTAATAGGCGGCCTTGTAGCGCACGTCCTGCGGGTCGTTCCAGAAACCGGCCGGCATGGAAGGGAACGGCCGAACGCAGACCAACTCGCCCTTCTCGCCGCGAACCGGCCGGCCGTCGTCGTCGAACACCTCGACCGCCATGCCGAGACAGCGCGCCTGGATCTCGCCGCGCCACACCGGACCGATCGGGTTGCCGGCCATGAAGCAGGCGATCAGATCGGTGCCCCCGGCGATCGACGAGAGGCAGACGTCGGATTTCACGTGCTCGTAGACGTAGTCGAAGCCCTCCGGCACCAGCGGCGAGCCGGTCGAGGCAATGGTTCGGAGCGCCGAGAGGTCGTGGCTCAACCCGGGGTTCAGTCCCGCCTTGGCCAGCGCGTCGATGTACTTGGCCGAGGTGCCGAACAGCGTGCCCTTCTCGGCGTCCATGTAGTCGAACAGGACGGTGCCGTCGGGATGGAACGGCGAGCCGTCGTAGAGCAGCAGCGTCGCCTCGGAGGCGAGACCGGAGACCAGCCAGTTCCACATCATCCAGCCGCAGGTCGTGAAGTAGAAGATCCGGTCACCCGGCTTCACGTCGCACAGCAGCCTGTGCTCCTTCAAGTGCTGGATCAGCGTACCGCCGACGCCGTGCACGATGCACTTCGGCTTCCCCGTCGTGCCCGAGGAGTACATGACGTAGAGTGGGGCGTTGAAGGGAACGCGCCGGAAGGCGATTTCGCCGGCCTCGTAAGGCGCAACGAAGTCGTCGAGGCGCACCCCTTTGTCGAGGCCCGCGACATCGGGCGCCTTGGAGACGTAGGGCACGACGACGATACGCTCCAGGCTCGGCAGCTGGGCCGCGAACTCGGCGACGCGAGCCAGCGAATCGTGGGTCTTGCCGGCGTAGAAGTAGCCGTCGGGGCAGAACAGCACCTTGGGCTCGATCTGGCCGAAGCGGTCGAGCACGCCCTGCACGCCGAAGTCGGGCGAGCAGGACGACCAGACCGCGCCCAGCGCGGTGGCCGCCAGCATGGCGATCACGGTCTCGGGCATGTTGGGCATGAAGCCGGCCACCCGGTCGCCCTCCTTGACGCCGGCGGCGGCAAGGGCCTGGCTGACGCGCGAGACCGCCTCGTGGAGCCCGTCCCACGAGACCCGGTAGGTCACCCGGTCTTCGCCCCAGAACACCATGGCGTCCTCGGGGCCCCGACGGCGCAGCAGGTTTTCGGCGAAGTTCAGCCTGGCCTCCGGAAAGAAGCGCGCGCCCGGCATCGCCTCCGGATGCTCCAGCACGGCCTCTCCCCTGCGCTCTGCGATCACGCCGCAAAAATCCCAGACCGAGGACCAGAACTTCTCCATCTCGGTGATCGAGAAGTCGTAGAGCTCGCCGTAACCTTGGCAGGAGGCACCCCAGTCGTGCTCGACCTGCCCCATGAAGGCGGTCAGGTTGGCGGCCTCGATGCGTTCGGTCGACGGTTGCCAGAGGGGATCGGTCATAGGCGCCATCCCGTGGGTCGGATGCGGTCTGTTCTCTCGGCGCAGGTTAGGGCGAAGGGGGGAGGGGTTCAACACCCAGGCCGGAAAGCGGGCCACGGGACGCAAGTTGCGGCGAGTGGGCGGCTGCTCTGCGCACCGCCTCTCGCCACGACTCGCGATGTTGGATTAGACCATGGGGGCCCCGGGTCGCGTCCCCAGAGGACGACCGACCCCTTGGATTTACGCCTCGGCCGCGGTTTCCTTCTGATTCTGGGCGAACTCGCGCAGGATGTCGATGGTTCGGCCGATGGCCAGGGTCGAGGATAGGAGGAACGTGGCCACCAGCAGCGGATCGTAACTCACCTTGGTGCTCTGCAGCCACACGGCGTGCAGCATCGTCGGCAGCTCCTGGGCGTTGGCAGCCGAGAAGAACAGGCAGGCACCTGCAGCAACGGTCGCAGCCAGGAACAACAGATGTGACTTCATGCCCTATCTCCTCATTCTCTATCCGCCTCGGACCAAGTCACGCGGGGCGGTGCCACGCTGTATTCGATACCTCACAATATATATACAAAATTACGTAATAAATCAAGAAATAATAGTTAGATTATTTGAAGAAATTTTTTATGGCTAAAAAATAGTTTATATATTCAGTTATTGTTTCATTAATAAAATAAGTTACTGCGTTTTTCAGAAATATTCGAGCCCACCTTCGGGACAAACGGCCCGTCCCCCTGTCGAACTGGCATAGGCCCGAGGGGCGACTCGTCGGCGGTGAAGACCATGGTGCGATCGGGCGCGGTCCAGCGCCCCGAGAAGACCGGCGCGGGCCGCCAAGTGGCAGAGGGCCTACTGCACCTGCCAGACGAGGAGCGGCGTGCCGATCGACCGGGCGGCGTCGAGGTTGAAGCCGTCCATCTGCCAGATGACGGTGTTGCCGGTATCCGAGTTCCGCCAGACGATGTCGGACTTCCGGTCGCCGTTGCTGTCGCCCACGCCCACCACCTGCCAGTCGAGCGGCGGCGCGCCGAGCCAGCCCTCGGCTTCCTTGATCAACCCGTCCATCTTCCAGATAACAACGTGGCCGGTGCTGGTATTGCGCCACAGGATGTCGGTCCGGCCGTCGCCGTCGAAGTCGCCGAGACCGACTACCACCCAGACGAGGGGCGGCGCGCCGATCGAGGCCAAAGTCTCGCGGGTGAACCCGTCCATCTTCCAGATGACCGTCTCCCCGGTGCCTGTGTGGCGCCACAGGATGTCCGAGCGGGCATCCGCGTCGAAGTCGCCCGTGCCCACCACCTGCCAGGCGAGGTCGGGCGCGCCTATGACGCGGTGGCCGGCAAGCTCGAGGCCGTTCATCTTCCAGATGACCGTGGCCCCGGTGCCGATGTGGCGCCACAGAACGTCGGCATGGGCGTTGCCGTCGAAGTCACCCGTGCCCACCACCTGCCACTCAAGGCTGGGCGCACCGGTCCCGCCCGTGGCAAGCTTCGTGAAGCCGTCCATCAGCCAGATGACCGTGTTTCCCGTGCTCGTGTCGCGCCATAGGATGTCGGCCTTGGTGTCCGCGTCGAAGTCGGCCAGGCCCCGTACCTGCCAGACCGGGTCGGGAGCGCCGATCGTCTTGGCGGCCTCGCGATCGAAGCCGTTCATCCGCCAGATGACCGCATTGCCGGTACCCATGTTGCGCCACAGGAGGTCCGCGCGGCCGCCGCCGTCGAAGTCGCCACGTGTTGTGAAACCGATACGATAGACCGTGCCAGCGCTTGGGTCGTGCCGAGCTATGTAGAGCTCG
>CAMYMY010000071.1 GCA_947259625.1 uncultured Kiloniellales bacterium
GCCGGGTGTTCCAGCGCGCGACCTCGCTGGGCGGCGTCGAGATCCTGATCGAACACCGCGCCACGATCGAGGGACCGGAGAGCCCGATCCCCGACGACCTGCTGCGCCTGTCGATCGGCATCGAGCACCCCGACGACCTGATCGCCGACCTGGAACAGGCCCTTCGGCCCGGCTGAGGGTGCCGGCGATTGCACCAGCACCGGCATCGCAACCAATTCCGGGGCGGTCCGCGGCGGCGAGGGATGGCCGTTCTGGCCTATGGGGTGGATCCGCGGGCGCCTCGCCTTAGACGGCGGCGGCGCGGGGGCGGCCCCGAGTGCGCGCGGGGAACTTCACGACCGGGTTGCCGTTCTGCTTTTGGCGCCCGGCCAGGAGATTGAGTTCGTTGAGGCAACTCTCCAGGTTGGCGAGCTCGCGCGCGTCGTCCCGGTCATAGACTTCGAAGCAGCTCAACTTGATTTCCACGAGATCGATTAGAGTCTCCAGCGAGCGTTGTGTGATCGTCATTTTCCAGCCTCCTGCTGTCTTGCTCGGACATCAGGTTGGCCCGCACATATTTAAAAAGAGATGAACATTTGAGCCAAATGCACCGAGTGTGTCGGTCGTTACAGCGACCTCCCCGGTGGTCGCTCGGAGCCGCAACGGAGCGCCGCAACGGAGTGCCGTTGACAGCGCGGCCCCACGGCGGCTAGAAACGCTGGCCGCAAATGCTGTGAATGGATACCGCTCCTGCGGAGGGGTGGCCGAGTGGCTGAAGGCGGCGGTTTGCTAAACCGTTATACGGCGATAAACCGTATCGGGGGTTCGAATCCCCCTCCCTCCGCCATCCTGCTTCGCGCTGACGCGCTTCGCAGGATTGCCGTTCACCATCGACGCGAAGCAGGATGCCCTTCGAAGCTTTAGCGAAGAAGGGCTGCCACCATGCATTATGTCTACTTGATCGAAAGCAAGCAAACGCCCAGGCATCGTTATGTCGGTCTGACGGCAGACCTCAAGCAACGGTTAGAGGACCACAACTCCGGTAAGTCTACCCATACCTCCAAGTTCAGACCGTGGCGTCTTGTGACCTATGTGGCCTTTTCGGATAGGATAAAGGCGGAATCGTTCGAGCGCTACCTCAAGTCAGGCTCCGGTCACGCCTTCGCCAAACGGCGCTTGTGGTAATTCGCGCCAAGGCAGGCGACGCAAGACCTTGGAGACGGGTTCGCTCGAGACTGCCTGCAGCGCCACTCTTAAATATCTGTTATCATTATGTTTTTCTAATTTCCTATTGCGCCGCAAACCCGCCGCGATTTCCGGGGGCTTGGCGCCCTCGAGGTCCCGTTTTCTCAGTCGCCGGTATTGTCAAACCAAATCGGTCCAGTCTCAAAGAAAGCCGGAAGGCGGCGATCTCAGGCCGCAAGCTGGTGCCATCCGGCCAGCGCGGCGGCGAATTTCCGCAGGGTTTTGATGTCCGTGAATTTCGCCATCGCACCCTCGCGTTGCCGGAACGGCTGGTGGGAAATCTCCGAACCGGTAGCGGATGTACATCATCACCGCGAGGCGGATCACCTCGGGCGAGCTGTTGAAATAACGGAAGGGATGTTGCATCACCAGACGCTGCGCGGCGTCCCTATCCGCCTCAAGCCAATTTACTCTGACAGTGCCCTCGGGCATGCTGCAATGACCGATCACAGTGGAAATCGGCTGTGGCTTGGGCATTGGGGAAAAGCATGAGCCTGTCCGTCGGAGGAGCATCTGCCGCGGCAGCGGCGAGGGAGCGCAGGAGACAACCTCGCATGCTGTTCGAGCGCGGCGAGTATCTGGATCGTCTCGCCCGTGTAAAGCGCAGCATGACCGAACGGGATATCGATCTGCTGCTCGTCGCCAGTCCCGCCAATCAGTTCTACTTGACCGGTTATGACGGCTGGTCGTTCTACACGCCGCAGATGGTCGTGGTCGCCCTCGATCAGGATGAGCCGATCTGGTTTGGCCGCAAGATGGACGCGGTCGGGGCGGGGTTTACGGTTTTCATGGAGAGCGGGCGCATCGTCCCCTACGGCGACAGCTACGTTGCTTCGACGGACAAGCATCCCATGCAGGCGCTCGCAGCCTTGATCCAAGCGCAGGGGTGGTCGCGCGGCCGGATCGGCGTCGAGATGGACGACTACTACTATACCGCGCGTTGGCACGAGATCCTGACGTCCAGCCTCTCCGAGGCGACCCTTGTCGACGCCTTTCTGCTCGTCAATTGGGTTCGGTTGCGCAAGTCCGACCGTGAGGTCGAGTACATGATGCAGGCGGGCAAGATCTCCGAGGCCGCCATGCAGGCTGCATTAGATACCGCCGAGCCTGGCGTCCGGCAGTGTGACGTGATCGCGGAACTCAACCGGGCGACCACGGCCGGCACCCAGGAATTTGGAGGCACTTTCACGTGCAAGCCGCCGAACGCGATGGTCGGCGAATACTGTGCGGCGCCGCACCTGAGCTGGACCGAGGCGCCTCTCGAGCCGGGCGAGATGTTCTACATCGAGCAGGGCGGGGTCCGGCACCGCTATCACTCGCCTCTGTCGCGGTGTCTATACCTCGGCACGCCCAGCGATCGGATGATCCATGTCTCGCAGGTCATCGCGGAGGGGCTGAACGCTGTCCTGGATACGGTGAAGCCGGGGGTGGTCCTGGAGGAGCTGGCGGCAGCGTGGAGCAAGGTCATCGCACGCCATGGGATCGAGAAGGACTCGCGCATCGGCTATCCCGTCGGCATCGGCTATCCTCCTACCTGGGGTGAGTTGACCTGCAGTCTGCGCAAGGGCGACCGAACGGTGCTCGAACCCAACATGACGTTCCATTGCATTCCGGCGATCTGGCTCGACGACTACGGCTTGGTCATCAGCGAGTCTTTCGTGGTGACCCAATCCGGCGCGAAGACATTCGCCGATTTCCCTCGCAAGCTCTTCTCCAAATAGGGAAGGGATCTCCGTGCAGAGCTGATGAACGCTGGCTCGATAACAAACTAGAAGAAGGGCCCGGGACCCCCAAGGCAATGGCGTTTGCCCATCGACCACTGGTGATGTCCGACAGGGGCATCGTCGTGAGCGGACACCACCGAGCTTCCGAGGCTGGAGCAGCCATGCTTCGGCAAGGCGGCAATGCAATGGATGCTGCCGTCGCTGCGGCCGCGACCCTAGCGGTCGCCATTCCGCACATGAACGGTTTGGGCGGCGACGCCATTGCGCTGTACTACGACGCGAGCGCCGACAAGGTGACCGCGATCAATGGAAGCGGGCGTGCGCCAGCCGCCGCGACCGTCGCGCACTACCGTGGGCTTGGTCACGAGGCGATTCCCCGGCGCGGACCCCTGTCGATGTCTGTTCCGGGAGTTGTGCACGCGTGGGAGAATTGTCTTCTCCGCTGGGGCTCGAAGTCGCTGCGCGAGTGCTTGGAACCTGCGATCGAGCTCGCGGAGCAGGGCGTGCCCATCGACCAGGCCCAGCTCGAGTTCCTCACCGGGCCGGTCTACGCCGGGCTCGCTTCGGATTTCGCGCCGCTCGCGGATTTCTTCGGCGCGCCGGCGGCGACTCGCAGGCTCGGCATGAGGCTGTTCCAGCCGCTGCTCTCGCGAACCCTCCGAGCCTTGGCCGAGGGTGGCGCAGCCTGCTTCTATGAGGGGGCAATCGCCGAGGCGCTGTTGCTCGACCTAAGGGCCGCCGGAGCGCTGATTTCGGAGCGCGATCTTGCTGGTCATGCCACGGAGTTCGGTGAATCGCTAGCGGTTTCCTACCACGGCCGAACCGTGCATGCCGCGCCCCCCAACTCTCAAGGCGTCGCACTGGTGCTGTTGGCGGGTCTCGACGACGTCACAGCGTCGCGACGAGGCGAGGCGCCACTGGCCGAACTTGGATTGGATGCCACCTGGTACATGCGCGCGAAGCGAGCCGCCTTCGAGCTCCGGGACCGCCATGCCGTGGACCCGGCTCGCAGTCGGCTTCCGCCCGATTTGCTGAGTCGAGAGTCACTGTCCCGTCTGGCGGGCAGCGAGGTTGTGGCCGATGCGGAGGCCCGGGCAGGCGGTGGCGACACCAGCACTCTGGTGGTTGTCGACTCCGCCGGTAATGCCGTCAGCTGGGTGCAGAGCCTGTTCGAGGAGTTCGGCAGTGGCATCGTGTCGGAAAGAACCGGCATCGTGCTGCACAATAGACTCTGCCTGGAGCAGTTGAACGATGATCCGAGCCGCGGACTGCGTCCTGGCATGCGACCGTTTCACACCTTGTGCCCGGCCCTTGTGGTTGGCCGGCGGGGCTGCGACATGGCGATCGCGACGCCCGGAGATCATGGCCAACCGCAAACGATCTATCAGGTGCTCCGCCATGTCTTTGTGGACGCCATCCCGATCCAGGACGCAATCGAGCGCCCTCGGCTTCGCCACGACCTGGGCGAGGTGGTCATGGTGGAGGATCGCGCGCCCGCAAGCTGGTTGGACGATTTGCAGGCCTCCGGTTACAGCATCCGCGATGTGGGTTCCTGGTCTCGTCTGATGGGCGGCGTCAACGCTGTCCACCGCCTGTCCGAGGATGTCTGGAGCGCCGGCGCCGATCCGCGCCGCTCGAGCTACGCTGTGACGAGAGGACGATGAAGGGCCTTGTCAGAGCAAGACCCGAGTCGCCTTGGAAAGCCGAATATGCTTCCGTTTGCGGCTGGTGAGAGGCACTATCCGGTAAACCTCGAGTTTGACATAACGATCATCAGCAGCCAGGAGGATCTCAGGTATGCGACGCGTTCAGATCTTGACCAGCGCAGTTCTTATGGCGCTATTGACAGCGTGTTCGACTCCTCAAGAGGACGCATCCAAAGCTCAGAAGCATGCCTTCGAAGCTCAGGAAAACGTGGCGAAAGAGCGCCTTGAGTTGGTTGACAAATATCAGACCTGTGTCAAAGAATCCGCCGGAGATAACCTGAAGATCGAAGCATGCGATTCATACCTGAGGGCAGCCGAAGCCTTAAGATAGAACCGCTGTTCGTTCTGCCGCCTGCCTCGGTGAAATGCCTCATTATCAATGACTTTTGGCATTAGAGGCTGTAATCGGCGTCGTTCATGGCATGCCCGGGAGGTTCTCGCGGATGCGCCGCGAGAAATCGTCGGCACCGTCGGCCGCCCGGGCACGTTCGTTGATGTGGCTCTGCTGGTGCAAGGCATCGAACGGAAGGCTCTGATCCAGTGATCCACGCTCGTATACGAGCTCCGGAAAATAGCCGCTCGCCAACATCTTCCAGCTCAACGGCACCCGCGGCCCGATGGCTTGGATATGCATCACGATGTTGGTCGTGCAGTTTGTCGAGGCGGTGTTGTAGAACTCGGGCCGGTCGTTTAGCTCGTCGATCTTCGTCACGTATTCCAAGAACAGGTGGCGAAGGCGCTCTGGCGGCGCGTTCGTCCTGTAAAGATAGACATCCTCCGGCGGGTCGCGATAGCTGGCCCGCAGCCCGATCAGATCGCTTTCGTCCGCGACGACGTAGTATAGCTCGTAACGGCGAAAGAAGCCGGCGAAGGCCGAGTAAGCCTCGTCTTGCTCCTTGCGGGCCTCGATCGAGATCGCGACTTGTTCGCCAGCGAAACCGAAGCTGAGGATCGTGTGCGCGATGGCGTCGCCCATCCAATAGACGGCGATCAGATCGAGCGTGTCGAGCTGGCGCAAATCGAAGGACTTGTCGTACCAATGGGGCGTGTAGTCGGTCTCGCTGCGATAGCTGAAGCTCCGGATATTGCGCAGCGTAACGATATCGCCCTCGATCTCGGCCGACGGCAACATGGCGACTTCGGGCTGCCAAGCGCGGTCGTTGCTTGCCCCCAAAGTCGACCACCAACCGAGCAGCGCTAAAAAGGCGCCGACGAAGGGCAGCAGTGGCACGATAAGCCGCCGGCGGAGAAGGGCGATCAATAGGCCGCCCGCGCCGAGCACCACAAATGCCAGTGCAAGCGTAACGCGGATCCCGTCGGCGGCGGGCAAGGTAAACCAAAGCGCCAGCGCTCCCCAGATGGCCGCTCCGGTCACCAGCAGGCCGACCAGACCGGCCCCAATCCGCCGAAACAAGGTCTTCATGGGTTTCCGCTCCCTCCCTGCCGCCGCGCAAGGGCTTTCCGCATGTCCGAATGCCGATTGCTCTTCGTGGCGCTCTCCACCCAGGCTTCAGAGTGCCCGAAATGCCGCACCGAGTCCGGACCAAGAGTTCGGTTTAGGGCCATCCGTGATGTGATCTCACGTCTCGCAAGCATCGATGGCAGCAACTCCTGACCGTCCAGATCGGCGCTTTGCATCTCAACAGATGGCCTTAGAAACCGTTCTCCGTCGTCTCCAACCAGGTACAGCGTTCCTTGACGATCTCCGCCATGTCGCCGTGGCCGACACCATGCGCAATCAGCGAGATGACCCTCTCGTCGCGGTCGTATCCTCCGTGCGCCTCACCGGGGTCGGCGAACTCACCGAGGCCGAAGAGAGAAATCGGCGTCGCCACATTGATCGTGATATTGGTCGGGCTCGGGCAAAGCCTGGAATCGATGTATTCGGCAGCGAACTTCGGGGGGATGGGATAGCTCAGAATATCGTTCGGGTCGCTGAAGGCGTAAATCGAAAGCTTGCGGAAGATTCTCTGGTCAAAATGCTCGCCCCCCGGCTGGCAATAGCTGCCGATTTGGGCCCGAACTTCCGCGCGCTTTTGGCCCATCTCCAGCAGCGGCAGCTGGTTCGCAAGCATGTAGACCCGAAATTCCATCGCCTGGGTGGCCTCCCGGCCGCCGGGAAGCCGGGGGGCGTCTGCGGTCCTTGACAGGTTCCCGAAGTATTGCAGCGAGTCCAAGACGATCCGGCTGCCCAGGCTGTGTGTCACGATGGCGAAATCATCCTCTCGGACATATTTCACCCGCTCGCTTCTAAGATGGTCGCACGGCTCATCCGCGAAGTCCGCATAGTCGTTCCAGTCGCCATGGGTCATCCAGCAGAGCGACTCTCGGACCGAAGCCAAGATTGGAACATGTGGCTCTCCGAGAAACACGAGGGAGTCGGGAACATGGCTGTTTAGGAACTTCTTGAGCAGCGCGTTGAGGGACGCCCGGCGGAAGGCGTACTCAGCGGAATCATCGAACTCTATGATGGCCTTTTCCGCGTCGGTAATCTCCGACCAGGTGAGCTCGTAGAACAGGAGCTCGCGCGTCCGTTCCTTGTTCGTGTAGCGGCTGAGTCTCAGCTCGCCGAGCCGATCAGCCGTAACACCCGGGTCGCGAAGAACGATCTCCTTGTAGTTCCGCCCGCGCACATCGAGACGGAACTCACGCATGAGATGCTCCGTGAAGCGGCCCGAATAGCCCGGTAGGTGCTTGCCGATACCGTGCACCATGAGCAGCTTCAAGTGACGTCTCGAATCTCCTTTCCGGCGTTCGTTCTCCTGCTCGCGCAACAGGCTTTCCAGACCATCGGACGCAGGCCCCTCGATATGGCAGGCGCGGGTGTCTTCGCCTTCGGCTTGCTCGAGTATCGCCTTGGTCACGCCCTTTCCGAAGCTCTCGCAGCCAGAGAGAAGGCCCAAGGCTACGATAAGCGAGAGCATTCGGAAGCCTGGCAACTCGGCGGCTTTTCGCATTCTGGTCGCCTTCATAGATCGCGAGAGACGGAACCGCTGGTACCAGCCGTCAACCATCCGTCGGAAGTCATTCCTTCAGGTTCCCTTGGTGCGCCGGCACGCCGAGGCCAAGCCTACTAGTCTGGCTTGATCTTCGTAATCTTCGTCCCCTGCAGGCCAAGGCCTGCCATCAAGCCTTCCTGTTCGAAAAAGAAGACATAGATGTCATCCTTTGCCGACGTGGTCGTGAACCCACCGGCGGCGCCCTTATCTATCACGACGATGCTCGGTCCGGTGCCGATCTCCCAACCGTCGCTCTTGTCGAGGTACTTGAGCGCCGGATCGTTCATGAAGTACATCGCGTATCCGAACCACTGGACCCCCGCCTGCAAGCCATAGGATACGGCTACGGTGTTGTAGTAACCGGCCGTCTTTCCGTTCACGCGCAGCGCGCCCTCGCCGGCCTGTGCTCCGATAATCAGGCCGCCCTTGATAATCTTCGGGAACACGAGAATGCCCTTCGCCCTTGCGGCAAGTGCCTTGGCTTCGGAAGATTGGCTTTCGAGGGTGGCGAGTGCCTGCGTGCTGTCACGGTCGATTTCGGCAGCCGAGCCGGCGAGGCCCGGCCTCGGCAAAAACGCAGAACAAACGACGGCCGCAACTATCAAACTGGCCGAAAGCGGTCGGAGCATCGGTGGCATGGATATTCTCCTTTGATCATATGGTCGTTCCGTGAAGCCCCTATTGGCCGAGCGTGGTTCACCCGGACTTGGCTGCTCCCACCTATCCGCCCCTTGGACCGGTCCGCCCTGGAGATCGGACTTACTTGAAAAGGGATGTTTTCGGCACCTCCTTATCACAGGCAACATCAAACCGGCGGGCTCGTCAAGGCCATGTCCCCGGCGTGGCGCGGGACGATCTGAGGCATTGTGGAACAGTGCGGAGACGCGTAAGTGAGACGAATGTTTCCCGTTCAAACCGACGCCTCGTCTCAACCCGTGGAACTGGCCCAGTCATGAACACGTCGGCCCGTACGGCACTGCAGAAGGTGACCGATTTCACCTTGACCTTGCGGTTCGAGGAGATCCCGCCCGCCACCGTCCAGATGGCGACCCTCCTCACGCTCGACACCATGGGCGTGGCGGCGGCGGCGACGCGGATGCAGGCGGCGGAGATCGCGCGCGACACGGCGGCAATGCTCTTCGCGGCCGGCGCGGATGCGCCCTCGGCCCGGATGCTGTTCGATACGCGCCGGGTGAGCCCAGCGGGGGCGGCCTACGCCGGCGCGACGCAGATCGACAATCTCGACGCCCACGACGGCTACCAGCCGGCCAAGGGGCACATCGGCGTTGCAGCCCTGCCCGCCCTTGCGGCCTTCGCCGACACGGTGCCCGCCGTGTCGGGGCGCGAGGCGCTCGTCTGCATGGTCCTCGGCTACGAGATTGGCGCGCGCGCGGGCGTCGTGCTGCATTCGACGGTCTCGGACTATCACACCTCGGGCGCCTGGAACGCACTGGCCGTGGCGGCCATCGGCGCGCGCCTCAGGGGACACGATGCCGAGCGGCTCCGCCAGGGGCTCGGCATCGCGGAGTACCACGGCCCGCGCAGCCAGATGATGCGGGAGATCGACAACCCCTCGATGCTGCACGACGGCTCCGGCTGGGGCGCGCTCGCCGGGGTGACCGCGACGTTTCTCGCCGAGCACGGGTTCACGGGGGCGCCGGCGCTCACCGTAGAGGCGCCGGAGATCGCGCACCACTGGGCCGATCTCGGGTCGCGCTGGGAGACGGACCAGCAGTTCATCAAGCCCTACCCGATCTGCCGCTGGGCCCATGCCTTGATCGACGCCGCGCTCGAGCTTCGCCGCGAGCACGGACTGATGCCGGCCGATGTGGCGGCGGTCGAGATCGCCACCTTTCACGAGTCGGCGAGGCTCGCCGGGGGCATGCCGGACACCAGCCCGCGGGCCCAGTACAGCCTGCCCTTCCCGGTCGCGGCGGCGATCGCCCGCGGGAAGGTCGGTCTGGAGGAAGTGACCGGGGACGGGCTCCGTGATCCGGAAATCGCCCGCCTGGTTGCCGCGACCACGGTCCGCGAGAAGGCGAAGTACAATGCCCGCTTCCCGGACAAGGGCCGCTGGGGCGACGTCACGCTGGTCCTGAAAGACGGACGCCGCCTCGAGTCGGGCGAGACCAACGCGCGCGGCGGCGCGGAGGATCCGCTACCCAGGGCCGAGGTTATCGCCAAGTTCCACGAATACGCGGCGCCTGCCGTCGGCGAGGCCCGCGCGCAAGAGATCGCGCAGGCCATCCTCGGCCTCGAACGGCCCGATGCGGACTTCAAGCGCGTGATCGACCTGTCCCTGCCGAACCGGCCTTCCGGCACGTAACAGGATATCGCCCGCCGGCCGAGGCCGGAAATCGTCGGAGGGATAGCCTCGAGTTTCCCAGCAGTGAGCACACCCTCGGCCGCAGGGGCGGCGAGACACCAGGCGGGGTCTCGGCGGCGCCCTTGACGCGGTCTCGACCGTTACCGATCGGTAACATCACCCTCTCGTCTCTGACCGAATAAGCGGTTGTGTTCCTTGCGCATTTCGGCGTCGGCACGCCGTGCGGACGGGTGGTTACCGTTTGGTGACGCATTTCCCGTGGGCGGTCCCTGCCGCGGCGCGATGGGCGAGGGTAACCCACTGTTTCACAACGAATCTCTGCCTTTGGCACGAAAAATGCTTCGGCAGAAGCAAAAGCGGGGCGAAAGGCCGGGCAAACGGCCAGGAGACCAAACGCTAAAAAGGGAAGCGAACACGGGGCGTGAAAATTAGCCTTTCTTTCGGTTGGAGTGGACTTGCCATCGCATCGGTCGCCTTGATCGCGGTCTTGGCGGGTTCGTATGCGGGGGCTGAATACTACTCCTCGCGAAGCTCCTTCTGTGGCGGCGTTTGCCACGTCATGGAGGAGCAGTACCAGGCCTGGAAGAAGTCGGGGCACCATGCGCCGAAGGTCGAAGCGGAGAAGCAGGCCAGCTGTATCGATTGCCACTTCCTTCCCGGTGGGCATGGGTCGTTCAAGGGAAAGATGGAGGGGATCAGGCATCTCGCCGCGTACCTCTACGACCGGGACGCGCACCTGCCGATCCGCCCCGTGGTCAAGGACGGCGCCTGCCTGCGGTCGGGTTGCCACGCGATAGAGAAATTCCAGGACGAGGAGGTCGAGTACGGCGAAAAGAGCACCTTCAAGCACAAGGCGCACTTCGAGAAAGAGACCCTGAAGGGCCAGAAGCTCTTCTGCGACACCTGCCACGTCAAGCATTCGGCGGAAAAGCACTTCGAAACCCCGACGGCCGTTTGCTTCACCTGTCACTTGAGGCCGGCGGATCCCCAGGAGAATGACCAGATCGCCGACCAGCCGAAGCTGGTACAGGCCAGTCTCGATCCGGGCGCGGCGGAAGGCCTCGACAACGGCGTCAACAGTGGCGCCGACGACGGCGTCAAATATGGACCGACTGTCGGCTTCAACGAGGGGGCCAACAAATGCGCCCTCTGCCACAAAATTCCGACCAAGTCCCTGCAGCAACAGCTGTCCGCCGACGACAAGAGCAAGAAGCCCATCACCCACGAGACCCTCGAAAAGGCCAAGGTGCCGTGCGAGAGCTGCCATCGGCATCAAGTCGCGGCCTCGGACCGGATCAAGACGGACGAGTGCCTCAATTGTCACAGTGCCTCGAAGGAGCTGTCTTCGAAGGGCCGCGACGGGAAACTGATGCACGACGAGCACGTGGCCGGCCGACGGGCCGACTGCGTCGAGTGCCATCAGCCGT